>DRAO01000079.1 GCA_011041825.1 Chloroflexota bacterium | reverse complement strand
GCCGCCGTGCAAGAAATCACTACCCTTTTTCCTCCCCAACTCCTGGGGCAGGTTTAACCCCGGAGTTTTTCAACACCCTCCTCCAGGCTGTGCTTGCCTTATGGAAAGAATATGCTACAATGTTAGTAACATCGCTCCCCAATCAAGGCGGAGATATGCGACCACAAGTAAGGGAGCGAACAACAGGAATCTTAATCTGGAGGCAACCTTTTGCAGAGACAGCTTTCCTTCTGGCAGGCTACCAGACGGTTCACGGTGTCACAGATCACCCACTACCTCAAAGAGCTTATAGATACGGATGCCACCCTCCGAGACGTGTGGGTGGAGGGCGAGGTTTCCAATTATTCCTCCTCGGCTGCCGGTCATATGTATTTCTCCCTCAAAGACGGCGAAGCATTGCTTCCCTGTGTAATGTGGCGCTCGCAAGCCCGCAAACTCTCCTTCATCCCCTCCGATGGTGACCACGTGTTAGCTCACGGATATATCTCGGTTTACACGGCAGGAGGACGTTATCAATTTTATGTGGACGCCATACAGCCCATAGGGCTAGGGCTGCTTTCCGTGGAGCTGGAGCAATTGAAGGCCCGCCTTGCTGCCGAAGGGATTTTCGACCAAGCCCGCAAGCGCCCCATCCCTCCCTTCCCCAGCCGCATAGGTGTGGTAACCTCACCGTTTGGAGCCGCCATAAGGGACATCATCCGGGTTCTCGGACGCCGTTTTCCCCTAGCTGAGGTCATCCTATCCCCAACCCTTGTTCAGGGGCAAGAGGCCCCTTCCCAAATCGTGGCCGCTATGGAGCTCCTGAACGATTATGGGCAGGTGGACTTAATCATCCTGGCCCGAGGTGGTGGCTCATTCGAGGAACTTATGGCCTTCAACGATGAGCGGGTGGCAAGGGCCGTGGCTTCCTCGGCTATCCCGGTAATATGCGGGGTGGGCCACGAGATTGATTACACCTTGGCAGATATGGCTGCTGACCTCCGTGCCCCTACCCCTTCAGCGGCGGCTGAGATGGCCGTGCCCGATAAGGAAGAGCTCCTCCGCAGGATGAGAACTTACAGGCTGCGGCTCACAGGGGCAATGCAGGCTAAACTGGAAGAGGCCCGCCGCAGGCTGGAGAGGGAGAAGAGAACCCTTGCTATATCCTCGCCCCAAATGCGCATTAACTTGCTCAAACAGAGGGTGGATGAACTATCCACGAGGCTTAAGAGTCTCTTGGAGAGCAAATTGGAGATGAAGAGGATGCAGGTGCAGACGCAGCAAGAGCGCTTAAGCGCCCTCAGCCCCTGGGCTGTGCTCAAGAGAGGCTATGCTGTGGTCTCGTTCCCCGGCGGTCCCACCATCACCAGCGTGACCCAGGTACAGACCGGTGACCACATCGAAATCAGGGTTAGCGACGGTCAATTTGGAGGCGTTGTTGAAGAAACCACTCCCCCTCAGGAGGTTGCCGATGCCTGTTGAGAATGAAATTGATTTAGAAAGCGTGCTCGATTACCGCAAAAGATACCGGGGACTTATAGGCATAAGGAGCAAAGTCCCCCTTAAGGATGCTTCTATGCTCAGCCTTCTGTACACCCCCGGCGTGGCTGCTGCCAGCCGGGAAGTGGCCAAAGACCCGGCCAAGTCCTTCCAGTACACCTGCCGGGGCAACACCGTGGCTCTGATCAGCGATGGTTCCTCGGTGTTCGGGTTAGGCAATGTGGGGCCGGAAGCCGCCCTTCCCGCCCTGGAAGGCAAGGCCATCATTTTTAAAACCTTCGCCGGGATTGACGCCCTCCCCCTCGCCATAAAGGCCGGGACCACCGAAGAATTGGTGGAGGCGGTAATAGCCCTGGGTCCCACCTTTGGAGCCATTTGCCTGGAGGACATCGAAGCCCCCCGCAGTATGCTGGTGGCTGCGATGCTGGAACAGGCTATGGACATCCCTGTCCTCAACAACCACCAGCACTCCGTGGCCGTGGGAGCCGTGGCTGCCCTCATAAACGCCGCCAAGGTGGCGGGGAAGGAACTCGAAAAGCTCCGGGTGGTCATAAACGGCTCCGGCGCTGCGGCCACCGGAACCGTTGAACTGCTTTTGGAAGCCGGGGTGAAAGACATCATCGTGTGCGACCGGTGGGGTGCCATATACCCTTATCGCCCACACCATATGAACTGGGCCAAGTGGCACCTGGCGAAGCGCACCAACCCCGAATGCCGTTGCGGTTCCCTGGAAGAAGTGCTCGAAGGGGCCGATGCCTTCATCGGCTACGCCACCGGCACAAAACTCACCCCCGATATGATTCGCAAGATGGCCCCCGACCCCATCATCTTCGCCTTCGCTCTGCCGGAGCCTGAAATCCTGCCCCCCACCGCCCAGGAAGCCGGGGCCAAAGTGGTGGCTACCGCCCTCAGCAACTATCCCAATGGCATCAACATCGCCCTGGTCTTCCCCGGCCTGTTCAGGGGGCTCCTGGACGTGCAGGCCAGGAACATCAACATCACCATCCTGATGGAAGCGGCCCGCTGCCTCGCCTCGCTGGTTCCCGAAGACGAACTCCGCCCCGACCACATCCTCCCCGATGTCCTGGACTTCTGGGTAGCCCCGACATTGGCTGAAGCGGTAGCCAGGGCCGCCATCGAGACGGGCGAAGCTCGCAATCCCCAAGACCCCCATCAGATTTACGAATGGACGCTCCGGTACGTCTATGAAGGCCAGGCCGTCCTGGTTCCCGAACCGGAAGTTGGCCCCGACGCCCCGTTATCCGAGCAAGCCCTTGACCTGCGCCGTCGCTACAAGGGCGCACTGGAGATTGCCGCCAAGCTGCCCATCCGTGACCACTACACCCTGAATATGTACCTCTCCCCGGCAGACTCCTACCCGGCTTTCATCATCAAGGATGATATGGATAAGGTCTACGACCTTACCGTCAAGGGCAACCTGGTGGCCGTGGTCAGCGATGGCTCGGCAGTGCTTGGGCTGGGCAACATCGGGGCCAGGGCAGCCCTCCCGGTGATGGAGGGTAAGTCCATCCTCTTCCACACCTTTGCAGGCGTGGAAGCCTTCCCCATCTGCGTTGCCACCCAGGACCCCGATGAAATCGTGGCTATCGTGGAGCGGTTGGCCCCCACCTTCGGTGGGATCAACCTGGAAGACATCTCCGCCCCCCGCTGCTTTGAGATAGAGCGCAAGCTGAGGGAACGGCTGGATATCCCCGTCTTCCACGATGACCAGCACGGAACAGCGGTGGTGACTCTGGCCGCCCTCTACAATGCCCTCAAGCTGGTGGGCAAGGACATCGGCGAAATCCGGGTGGTGATAAACGGAGCCGGAGCTGCCGGAATTGCCGTAGCCAAAATCCTGCTTGCCGCCGGTGCAGGGGACATAATCCTGTGCGACACCAAGGGCATAATCTATCCGGGGCGGAAGCGGGGGATGAACTGGGCCAAGGAAGAAATCGCCCGCCAGACCAACAAAGAGGGCCGCAAGGGAACCCTCGACGACGCCCTCCCCGGCAGCGATGTGTTCATTGGCGTCTCGGGCCCCGGCGTCCTCACGCCCGAACGGGTGGCCAAGATGAACCCCAATGCCATCATCTTCGCTATGGCCAACCCTGATACCGAATTCGCCCCTCGCCCTGGAGCCAGCCGCCGGGAGCTCCTGGAAGCGATGAAGGCCGCCAGAGAAGCCGGAGCCGTCATCATCGCCACTGGCCGCTCCGATTTCCCCAATCAGGTGAACAACTCCCTGGGCTTCCCCGGCATCTTCCGGGGGGCGCTGGATGCACGGGCCAGGGAGATAAACGAAGCGATGAAGATGGCCGCTGCCAAGGCGCTGGCATCCCTGGTATCCGATGAAGAACTCCGCCCCGATTACATCTTGCCCACCGGGATGGACTTCAGGGTTGCCCCTGCGGTGGCCGCTGCCGTCGCCCAGGCTGCCGTGGAGACGGGGGTCGCCAGGGTTGAGGTTGACCCCAAAGAAGTCGAGGAGCGCACCCTCCGCTTCATCTACGAAGGGTATCTAGCCCGGAAGTGAAATCAGCGTGGAGGTCAGACGATGAGGCGCAGCTATCGTTACTTCGACATCATAATGGCTTTGTTCGTGGCAGTTCTGCTCATCAGCAACATCGCATCGAGCAAGATTTTGCTCCTGGGGCCGTTCACCTTCGACGGCGGGACCATCCTGTTCCCAATCTCCTACATCTTCGGCGACATCCTGACCGAGGTTTACGGCTACCGCCGCTCCCGGCGGGTGATATGGATGGGCTTCTTCTGCGCTGCGCTGATGGCCGTGACCCTGAGCATCGTGGGCAAGCTCCCTCCGGCCCCTGGCTGGGAGGGCCAGAAAGCATACGAGATGATTCTGGGAATGACGCCCCGCATCGTCCTGGGCAGCCTCATCGCCTACTGGGCCGGGGAGTTTTCCAACTCCTACACCCTGGCGAAGATGAAGATAATCACCAAGGGGCGATGGCTGTGGACCCGCACCATCGGCTCCACCCTGGTGGGAGAGGGGGTGGACACCTTGCTCTTCTGCACCATCGCCTTTGCCGGGGTTCTGCCCTGGGGCCTGTTAAGCAGCGTCATCATCTCCAACTATGTTTTCAAATGCGGGCTGGAAGCTGCGATGACCCCGGTTACATATCAGATTGTAAACTCCCTTAAGCGGGCCGAGCAGGAGGATTACTACGACTACGAGACCGACTTCAATCCCTTCAAGCTGGAGGCGTAGGAGGTAACCTGTGAAAGCTCAACAATTCTGGAAGTGGGTGGGGATTCTGGCCCTTGCCGTCCTGCTGGGAAGCTTCCTGTGGTCTTTCTTCTTCGAGTCCCTAATACCTCACCTGCGATATGGGCACTACAGAGCGGCGCTTTTGGACATTGTCTGCTTCCTCTCTTTCCCGATGATGCTGATTGGACTGGCGATGATGAGCTATGGGGCACTCATCTTGGTGGGGACCACCAACGCTTTCCAGGAGAGCCTGGAGTTCGCCCGAGCTCGCTACACCATCTTGGATAAACCGTCTCCTGAAGCCGTGCGGGAAGCCCGGCGGGCCATCTTCAGACTGCTGTGGAAAGCCTATAAGCCCGGCCTGAAGTGGTTCGTGCCCGGCTTCATCATCGTGCTCTTCGGAGCCTGGCTGCTCAATTTACACTAGCGGAGGAGGATTATGCTGGATGAAGCCGCCCTGCTGCCCGCCGAAGAGGAACTCCCCGAAGACCACCGGTCGGGGTTTGTAGCCGTAATAGGCAAACCTAACGTGGGCAAGTCCACCCTGATGAACGCATACCTGGGCCAGAAGGTGGCCATTGTCTCGCCCAAGCCACAGACCACCCGCCACCGCATCCGGGGGATTTTGACCCTGCCCAACGCCCAGATAATCTTCGTGGACACCCCCGGCATCCACAAGCCGCTGCACAAGCTGGGCGAGTATATGGTCAAAACTGCTGTCGCCGCCATTGTAGATGCTGATGTGGTGCTGTTCCTGGTAGATGTCTCTCAGATGCCCGATGAAGAAGATGAATTAATCGCTCAGACCCTCAAGAAGCGATACAAAGGCCCTGTCATCCTGGTGCTCAACAAGATGGACCTCCTGAAGCCGGAGCAGGTTAAGCCTCACACCGAGGCATACCTGGCCCTGGGCGACTTCCAGGAGTGGATGATGGTGTCCGCCGTCACCGGCGATAACCTGGATAAACTTCGGGACCTCATCGTCTCCTTCCTGCCTCCGGGCCCTCGCTTTTACCCTAAAGAGCAGATTACCGATGTCAATGAACGCTTCATCGCCGCCGAGCTTATCAGGGAAAAGGCCCTTCATTTCCTCCGCCAGGAAGTCCCCCACTCCGTGGCCGTAGTCATAGAGGAATTCAAAGACCGCAGCCCCGATTTCTCCTACATAAGCGCCACCATCTATGTGGAGAAGGAATCCCAAAAGGCCATAGTGATAGGCAAGAACGGTCAGATGCTGAAGAAAATAGGTCAAGCAGCCAGGAGGGAAATCGAATTGGCGCTGGGGCGACGGGTGTACCTGGAGCTATGGGTTAAGGTGCGAAAGAAGTGGCGCCGGGATGAGCAGGAACTCCGTCGGATGGGATATGTGGCTCCCAAAGTTTAGGAACGATTGCCACTGCCCCTCGGTTATGTTATAATATGAGGTGGTGAAAGAAAGCTATTTTTCGACGGTGGCCCCGCTGCCATCGAAAAATAGCAGAATAGATTTTTGGCGAGGGAGGAGATGGCTTCCCCTGAAACCCTTAAACTCCGAAGGAAAATCCTCGGTTTGGTGATTCAAAGGGCCCGTGTTCAGGCCAGGAAAACAATCAGAGAATGCGCCGAGGCCATCGGTATCTCACCGAGAAGCTTCTCAGCAGTGGAAAAAGGGGACAAGGACCTCAGCCTCCCCCAGTTGGAAATACTGGCCCGGCTCTTAGGTCTCTCGCCCCGCCAACTGTGGGACGGCGTCCTCCCTGAGGAATCCAGCGAGGAATTCCAACCACCATCGGAGAAGGCAATCAATGTCAGGCACAAAATCATAGGACTGCTCCTCGAAGAAGCCCGGGCTAAGGCCGGGAAGAGCTTGACCGAAAGCGCCCGGGCTCTTGGGGTCTCCACCCGCACCCTCAAGGCTTATGAGAAGGGCGATAAACCCATTCCCCTGTCCCATTTGGATGTCCTGGCAGAGCTATATGGCGTTGACAGGGGTTATTTCCTGCAACAGGGGCTGTTCCCTCCGGATGAGAGGGAGAAGCTGGCCGAAGAAATCGAAGGGTTCCTGAAGCTCCCTCCGGAAATCCGCCAGTTCGTCGTAAAGCCTGCCAACGTCCTCTACCTGAGGTCAGCTATGCACCTGAGCAAGCTATCGGCGGAGGAGATAAGGAAACTGGCTGAAAGTTTGCTGGATATAACTTTCTGAGCTTGATTGAGAAAGGGACTCAAGATGGCGAATTTACCTTATCGAAACCAGCTCATCCGCCAGCTTTCGGAATCCCTGAAAGCCACCAACCTGAAAGATTTCCTGGAGCATTCCCTGGCCACCATAGGCGAGGTGATGAACGCAAGGGGGTGCTCTGTGCTGGTAGTGTTTAACCGCCCTCTCTCGGTCAAGTGGGGCAAGATAGCCCCAAGGGCTCTCAGCCAAATCGAAGCGTGGGAGGCCAGGATCAGGGACCAGCTGAGACAAGGGGTGTGGACCGCCCACTGGGTTGACTCCCCCCCGGTGAACGAGTTGACCCTTCCCGAAACCGATGTAAAAATCCTGAATATGCCCTTAGCTGCCCAGCGGAAGGTTATTGGCTCCCTGAGCTTGATAGTGGATTCCGATTTCACCCTCTCCCCCCAGGATGCCCAAACCCTCACGAGCCTGACGAAGTGGGTTGCCGAGGCCGCTGCCCTTTACCGCCGGCTTGAAATCGCCTATGACCGCCTGCGCCACCTGGAGCTTTTCTTCCAGATAGGACAGCATATGGTCTCCACCTTTGACCTGAACGAACTCCTTATGGATACGATGGAAGTAGCCAACCTCATATTGGATGCGATGGCCGCTTCGCTTATGCTAATAAAAGAGGAAACTCAAGAGCTCGTTATGGAGATGGTTTACGGGGAAGAGGGCGAGACCGTAAGGATGGTCAAGAGCAAGCTGGGCGAAGGGATAGTGGGATGGGTAGCGGAGCATGGGAAGCCCCTGTTGATCAACGATGTCCAGAAAGACCCCCGCTTTAACCCCAAGGTGGATGCCCGTACCGGCGTGTTAACTAAATCAATCGTGTGCGTCCCGCTCCAGATAAAGGGGAAGACCATAGGGGTGCTTGAAGTCATCAACAAGCGTTCTGGCGACGGCTTCGACGAAGAAGACCTCAAGCTCCTCTCCACCATAGCAGCCCAGGCAGCTATCGCCATCGAAAACGCCAAGCTCTATCAATCCCTGAAGGAGGAAAAGGACCGCCTCATCCAAGTCCAAGAAGAAGTGCGGCGGGAATTGGCCCGCAACCTTCACGATAGCACCGTCCAGTTCCTCTCGGCCATTTCGATGGGGTTAGACCATCTGGAGCGCCTGCTGGAAATCAAGCCAGAAGCTGTCAAGGCGGAATTGGAAGCCCTCCGGCGGATGACCAAGCAGGCTATAAAGGAAACCCGCCTCCTGCTCTTCGAGCTCCGCCCCCTGATCCTGGAAAGCCAGGGGTTAATCCCGGCGCTCAAGAGCTACGTGGAACAGTTGAACAACACCGAAGCCTTCCAGGTGAAACTGGAAGCGGAGGAGTTCAAGGGGCCCTTCAAGCGCACCGTAGAGCGCACCTTGTTCTCCATCATCCAGGAAGCCATCACCAATGTGAAAAAGCACGCCCAGGCTAAGAATGTGTGGATTAAGATTTTCTCCGAGGATAATTCCGTGGTCGTGCAGATAACAGATGACGGGACCGGGTTTGATTTGAAGGAAGTGATGGAGAAGTACGAAGAGAGGGGAAGCCTGGGGCTCGTAAATATGCAGGAGAGGGCCAAACTTATCGGGGCTCAGCTTAGCATAGATTCCCGCACCACAGGCCCCAACCACGGCACCACTGTCACCGTAAGGATACCAGAAGCCCAGGCTTTCGAGCTAAGGAAGGAAGGCCAGGATTAAGCTTCCGGAGCTGAGCACGAATAACCTCCCCTTGCCCTCGTCCACAAATATATCCTGAATGTCTCCAAATCCCCCTTTTCCCGCCAGCACCAACTGCCTGACCAGAGCCCCCGCTTTGTTCAATTGCACTATCCTGCCATTAACGGGGTCGGCCACATATAAGTAATGTCTTGGCTTCTCCAAATCCTCTTCCGGGAGGGTAAACAGGGTTGTAGGGGCGCTGAGGGGCTTTTCAAGCCCCTGGACTGTGAATGGCTGCTCCTTTGCCCTCAGGAACTTGAGGATTCGTCCATCGGAGAAGAGGAGGTACACGTAGCCGTCCAGGGCCATATCACGCACCCCTTTCATCTCTACGGCTGCGGGGAAATAAGGTTGGGGCGGGTTCTCATATCCTCTTTCGCCAGGGATATACCGCCATATCTGGCCCTGGCCGGAATCAAGCACGTAAAGGCGTCCCCCGTAGCTCTCGATTACATCCGGAAATGAGAAAGCCTTTGCCAATTCCAAGGTTCGGGGCTCCCCCCAGGGGGGGATGAAGTTGAAGAGATTACCCGCTGCATCTATGATTAAGAGGCCCTTCTCAGTCGCAGGCTCAGGGAAGCTATACCAGGTCATATCCAGCAATTCCCCCACCACTTCCGTCCCAACCTTCTGCCCTTTCTCCAGCACTATTTCGTAATTCCCGGGCTCAGCCAGCCCATCCCCCACATCGTTGAGCCGATAATGATACACCCGGTCGGTTCCCCTATCGAGCACGTATATATCCCGGTCATCCACCCACAGGCGATGTGGCTCAGCTCCCGCTTCCTCGTATTTCCACAGGTTGATGGGGTTGTAAATCCTGGCAATCCTGTAGGTGCTGTCGAAAATCGCCTGGAAATCCGCCTCTACCTCCTTCAGCTCAGGGGCCAAGGGGCGCAGCAGCCTCGCTTCGTTTAAAGCCTCCGAAGCCTTATCCAATGCTTTCCTGCGGTCGGCCTCGTTCACGCTCTCCTTAGCCTGAGCAATATAGGTGCGTGCTTCGGAGAGGAGGAAATTGAAACGCCCGTTGATGGCTCTTTCCTTCTGGATGTAGGCCAGCCCCATCAGCAAGAGGACAATCAGGGGAAGGGCGAAGGCAATCGCTCTGGCCAGGTTAATCCTGTGCCGAGTTCGGACCCTCCTCCGACGGGTTGGCACCTCTTCCCGGGGCAACAGCCGCTCTTCGGCCAGCTTCCCCAGCTGGGATGTCCTCTCGGCAATTCTTCCGGCGACTTCCCTCACATCCACTTCAGGCATCGGAGGCAGAGCAATCCCCCGGCCCTTCTCCTCAGCCTCTTCCCCTGTTACTTCCACCGCAAACGCCCAGGGTTCAGGCCCTTGCAGAACCCCCTTGAGAAAGGCTATGGCCTTTTCCCCACCACCGGTTTGAAGCATCCTCTCCAACCTGCTTAAGGGCCTCGCCTCGATTGCCTCTGAAGCGGCAATGAGGGCGGCTCCGTGCTCCCCCGGCAGATAATGCAGGCGGAAATAAGGCTCCGAACTCTCCCCCAGGGAAGGTCCCCGACCCGGATGGGCTTCCAGCCTGCCTTGCTTCAGGATAAATATGTTTGCTGAGCCGACTTGGATCAGGTAGATGCCATCCTCCTTCACAGCCCAACAGACCAAGCTCCCCTGACAACCCTCGGCCATCAAGAAACGGTTGGCGGCCAGGGCGCTATCCCGCAAGGCCCGGGTGACCCCACCCCTCGTGGCATAGAAAGTCTTGCGGATGATTTCACAGACCCGGTCGGTGGGCTCTTCACGGCAGGTGGCTGATGCAGTGGGGATGAAGAGCACGTGCAGGGTCTCTTTCCTGCGGCCCAGCAGAGGAGGGGAATAGCTCCTTATCCCCTCGGCCACTTTGCCAAAGGATGAAGTTTTGAAGAGACTGGCCCCTTCCATCGGCATCTCTCCAGATCCAACTACCCGACAGTTTTGCCCAAAACGGGTGTTTTCCCGTGCGGGGGCTTCGCCCTGCACAAGAAAACACTTCAAACAGGCTTTGTATCCTTAGGCCGGGGCTGGAAGCCCCGGCCTAAGGATTTGTCACCATTCAACCTTCCTGCGCTCTTCTATTATTCGCCTGTAAACCCTAACCGTCATCCGGGCAATCCTGTCCCAGTTGTATTTTTCAACCACCTCTCTGTAGGCGTTCTCCACCCTGGCCCTGGTCCACTCAGGATGCTCCAGGGTGTGCAATATCCCCCACACCAGCGATTCCACGTTATCCGGGTAGACGGTGATGCCCGTCTCGGAATGGCGCACCACTTCCTTCAACCCGCCCACTTCTGAGACTACCACCGGACAGCGAGCGGCCATTGCCTCCAGGGCAACGATGCCAAAGGGTTCGTAAAGGCTGGGGAAAACAGCTACATCGGCTATCTTAAACAAACGGTCCCGGTCTTCGTCGGGGATGAAGCCTGTGAACAACACCTTTTGCGAGACCCCCAGTTCCCAGGCCCGATGCCGGAGGTGCCCAGCCATAGGGCCGGTGCCAGCTATTACAAACTTGGCAGCAGGGAAACGGGCCAACACGTGGGGGATAGCCTCTATCAGTATGTGCACCCCCTTCTCGTGCACCAGCCGCCCCACGTAAAAGACAATGCGCTCCTCGGGCAGGGCGTACATATTGCGGAAAGCGGTCAGGTCCACCCCTTCCCACCGGTCGAAACGGTCGGTACTGATCCCGTTAGGGATAACGTCTATCTTGTCTTCGGGGACCTGAAAGTATTCCCGCACCTCCCAGGCCATATGTTTGCTACAGCATATGACCCGCCACGCTTCGTAAGTAAGCCACCATTCGGTGCTGTTAATGGCCTCGGGTACTTCGCCGTGGAGGTGCCCTCGCCCACGCCCTCTCTCAGTGGCGTGGATGGTGGCAAGCAGCGGGGTCTTGCGGGTGCGCTTCAAGGCACATCCGGCGAAGGCGGTAAGCCAATCGTGCACGTGAATTATATCAAATCCATCACACTCATCCCACAGGGACTGAGCTTTCTCCTCCAGGCGCAGGTTGGTCTTCCAGGCCACCGTGTGGATGTCATCTTTGTCAGGGGAAGGCTGAACCCGGTATACTTTGACACCCTCTATCTCCTCATAGGGCTCGCCTCCCTTCCAGGCTGGGGTGAGGAGATGGAGTTCCACGCCATTGCGCACCAGGGCCGGGGCCAGTTCCATCACGTGTTTCCCCAACCCACCCACCACGTGAGGGGGGTATTCCCAGGAAATCATAAGCACCCGCATTGTTAAGGCCTCCTCAATCACCAGGTTGCCGTTTGAACTCGCATTGGGGGATTTTCACGTCGCCCCTTTTCATCGAAGGTTATAGGGCCGGTGAGCCCTTCTAAGCTGCACCTCTTTAACGCCTCGGCTACTGCTTCCCTTGTGACGTGCCCATTGGAAGCAGCTTCCTCTATCGCCGCCATTATAACCTGAGCTGCATCATAGACCAAAGGGGCATAAGGGCCGGGAGGAGTTCCCGCCAGGGATTGGTATGAAGTGACGAAATCGTAAGGAGGTGGGGCAGGGCCAGCCAAAACACAGATAACTTTCCCTGCCTTTTCGCCTGCAAAAGCCTTGAAGTGATGGGAGCAGAGTTCCATCCCTCCTGCGAAAGCCCCTTTGAATCCGGAGGACCTCAACCTGGATAATATCACAGCCCCTTCTACCGCTTCGCCTGGCCAAATCAAGACGCTGTAATCATCCCAGGCCAGCTGGCTCCCTGGGGAGAGCAGACTTACCCCGCCGGTAGCGCAATGCTCCTGGAATGCCCGGAGGTAACTGGCTTCCCTCCTCTTACCATCTTCCAACAAAGCCACCCTGGTTGCTCCCTGGCATACGTAACTGGCGAGGGTTCTAGCCACGTCTTCATCCCCGGGGCCCAGTCTAAAGGCCACTTCTCCCCCCGCAATCCCCAAATCTGCCCCCGATGCTGGTATAACCAACGGCAGATTGTAACTCCCATACACCGGCAATGCCGCTTCCGTCGTAACATCGGAAAAATGCCCGATTACAGCCACAACATCAGGGTCGAGGGCCATCTCCTCAGCGGCCACCAGGGCCCGCCCGGGTAGATTGCTATCGTCCAGGGCTACCAGTTCTACCAGGTACCCCCCTAGTCCCCCCCGGACATTTGCCTCCCGCACAGCCAGCTTGGCAGCATAGAGGGCATCATAACCCACCGTACGATATAATCCCTCAAAGGGGGCTACCAGTCCTATCTTGACCGTGGGCTGCACGCTCCCCGGAAGAGAACACCCCCCCAGAGCTATCGCTATGAGAAGCATCAAAGGGAGAGCGTTTACTATCGGACAGCGGCTGCGCTTATGCCCAATGGCCGGAGCCCTCCTCCCGGACGAGAAGCTGCCTCCAACCAGCATCTCTATTTTTCTTCGGAACCACCGACCGATTGCTCGGCAAACTGGGTGAAAGGCCGCAGGAGGGAGGAGAATTCCATCGGGAATACAAATTTGGTGGCAGGGCTCTGACCCAGGGCTTTGAGGGCCTCAAGGTACTGGAGGCTCATCGTCTTAGCATCAATGCCCTTAGCCACCTCGAAAACCTTGCTCAGGGCCAAAGCGAAACCTTCGGCACGGAGGATGGCTGCCTGGCGCTCACCTTCGGCAGTCAGGATAAGAGCCTGGCGTTGGCCTTCGGCCTTGAGGATGGCTGCCTGCTTCTCTCCCTCGGCCACCTTAATAGCCGATTCCCTCTTGCCATCGGCTTCAGTCACCATAGCACGGCGGTTTCGCTCGGCGCTAAGCTGGCGGTTCATCGCCTCCTGCACCTCTCGGGGCGGGATTATCTCCCTTATTTCCACGCTGGTGACCTTGACCCCCCACCGCTCGGTGACTTCGTCCAGCTTGGTACGCAGAATCTGGTTTATATCCTCCCGCTTGGCGAGTACGTCATCAAGCTGTATATCACCGATTACAGCCCTAAGGGTGGTAGTAGCTATACCTTGAGAAGCTCCAGCGAAGTTGCGTACCTGAATCACGCTATCCACCGGGTCCACCACCTTCCAGTATATGAGGAAATCCACGTCAATGGGAGCGTTGTCCTTGGTGATGCAGGTTTGGCGGGGGATTTCCAGGTACTGTTCCCGCAGGTCAACCCTTACCGGCACTTCCACGAAGGGGATGAGGAACACGATTCCGGGGCCTCGTTCGCCAACACACCGTCCCAGACGGAAGACCACCAACCTTTCGTATTCCCGCACTATCTTAACGGCCATAGGGATGACTATGAGCAGGAACAGGACTACTATGCCCAGGCACAAAAGGTTCCCCGTTATCATATTACACCTCCACCATTATAGTCTTTTGCAGGATGCTCTTGTTTACAAGATTGCATAAAAGGAGGGGGTATTTCTTCGACGCCAAAATGCTATTTCATTAGGATGGCGTTACAAAATAACGTGAACTTTTCCTGTATTATACTTTCCCCGCTCTCTAGATGCAAGCTTAACCCCAAGGAGGGTGTTGAAAAAGCGCCACGCTGTTCTTGCTCAAAGGGTTCCCTCCGGCGAGGGCAGGTTAAAAAGCATTTTTTGAAGTGTTTTCTCGTGCGGGGGCGAAGCCCCCGCACGAGAAAACACCCTCTTTTTCTATCCCTAGCCTGCGGAGTAGTTTCCAACCTCGG
>DRAO01000162.1 GCA_011041825.1 Chloroflexota bacterium | reverse complement strand
GTCACGCAGAAGAGCATACAATTTTTCAAGTGCGGGTAATCCTTGCCTAGGTCGTAACCGCCGATGATGCGATGTTCCAAAAGACGGCGGTTTATCTCCTCTGGCGGCTTGGGACAGCGGACGACGAACTCCTTGAAGAAGGGCTTATCGCCTACCAGCTCATAGCCGGGGAGTTCGGCGATGCGCTGAGCGGCGTAGTGGGCCTTGTGGTAACAGAGTTCCGCCACCCGGCGCAGGCCCTGTTTGCCCATCGTGGCCAGGTATGCCCCGGCAGCCAGAGCACAGAGCGCCTGGTTGGTGCAGATGTTGGAGGTGGCCTTCTCCCGGCGGATGTGCTGCTCCCGTGCCGAGAGGGTGAGCACGAAGCCCCGCTTGCCTTCGGCATCCACCGTTTCGCCCACCAGGCGGCCCGGCATCTTGCGGACGTATTTCATCCGGGTGGCGAAGAGGCCCAGGTACGGCCCGCCGAAGGCGATGGCATTGCCCAGGGACTGCCCTTCGCCCACCACGATGTCGGCGCCGTATTCGCCGGGAGGCTTGAAGAGCCCCAGGGAGATGGGGTCCACCACCACGACCAGGAGCGCCCCGGCGGCGTGCACCTTATCGGCCAGGCCGTCCACCGGCTCCAGCTGCCCGAAGAAGTTGGGGTTCTGGATGACGAGGCAGGCAGTATTTTCGTCCAAGAGCTCCGCAAGGGCGTCGAGGTCGGCTTCCAGGTTTTCGTCGCCCACCACGGTGATGTCGGCACCCTGGACGTAGGTGCGCAGCACGGCCCGGTATTCGGGGTGGACAGCGGGGGATACGATGACTTTGCGGCGCTTGCGGCGGAAGACGTTGACGGCCATCAGGGCAGCTTCGGCCATCGAGGTTGCGCCATCATAGTGGGAGGCGTTGGCCACTTCCATCCCGGTGAGCTGGCACACCATCGTCTGGTACTCGAAGATGCTCTGGAGGGTGCCCTGGCTGATCTCAGGCTGGTAGGGGGTATAAGCGGTGTAGAATTCGGCCCGGCTAATCACGTGCTTGACCACGCTGGGGACAAAATGGTTATACGCCCCCGCTCCCAGGAAACAGGCGTAGTGGTCGAGGTCGGCGTTCATCTCGGCCATCTGGCGCAATTCTCGGAGGATTTCAGCTTCAGAAAGGGGCTCTGGCAGGTGGAAATCCACATATCGGGCCTGTTCAGGGATGTCGGTGAAGAGGTCCTCCACTTTCTCCACCCCAATGGCCCGGAGCATCTCTTCCCTTTCCCTATCAGTGTTGGGGATATAAGGCATTGACATCGTTCACCCTCCCTGTTGTGGAGGCTGCGAGTCAGGGATTGCGGACTCTCGGCCCTGACTCACACCCCCTATTCTTTGGCCTCTTCCTCAGCTACAAATTTTTCGTAGGCCTCGGCATCCATCAGGGAATTCATCTCCGAAAGGTCGCTGGGGCGGAAACGCACTAGCCATCCTTCTCCATAGGGGTCTTTGTTGACCAGTTCGGGGGAGTCGGCGAGGGCTTCATTGATGGCTGTTATCTCACCACTAAGGGGCATATAGCAATCAGCGGCCGTCTTCACTGATTCGATAACAGCGAATTCATCCCCCTGAGCGAAGGTATCACCAACCTCAGGGAGTTCCACGTAGACGATGTCGGAAAGCTGCTCCTGGGCATAGTCAGTGATGCCACAGATGGCCTCATTGCCTTCCACCCGCACCCATTCGTGGGTTTTGGTGTAGCGAGCCTTAGGGTCCAGTTTCATCGCAACCCTCCTGCGATAGGATTGTCGTTTGGAGCAATTTTACCATCACTTTGCCATTAAAGCAACTTGGGGCGAGGTCAAAGGGATTTCGAGGCCCTTAGCTTTGCATATTCTGCTAAATCTGATACAATAGGTTAGCTTTAAACCCGCAGGAAACCATTACTCGATCTCGAGTACAACAGGAGGGCAAAATGGACCTTGCAGGAGAAATCGAAGCAACATTGCGAAACAAGCGCATCCCGGGCCTTGAAAGCGAGGGCTTCTTGATGCCCTACTACGAGGGGCTCTCTCTAGCCAACATCCCTGCCACCCTGGCTGCCATCCTTGGGGTTGAAGTCCCTGAGATAGCCCCTCCTCTCCCTCAAGAGATATGGAGTGATATGGCTACGGGCATAAAGCGGATAGTCGTTGTGTTACTTGATGCCACTGGCTATCTGGCATTGAAACGGCTTATGGAGGCAGAGCCTGATATAGCTTATGCCCGCCTAGCCCGAAAAGGCCGTCTCGTGCCGTTAACCTCGGTTTTCCCTTCCACCACCGTCACCGCCCTGACAAGCTTATGGACGGGGCATCTCCCGGCAAGGCATAGCCTGCTTGGTTACACCCTCTACCTGAAAGAGTTCGGGGTGGTGGCAAATATGATTAAGTTGAAACCTACCCGAGGGGAGGGCCTGGAAACCCTTGAGGGTTGGGGGTTAGAGTTGGAGAAGTTCCTTCCTGTACCCTGCCTCGCCGAGTCCCTCTCATCTCAAGATGTCTCGGTATATGTCCTCACCCATGAGCAATACGTGGGAAGCCCCCTTTCGAAGGTGCTTCACCGGGGGGTAGCCAAGAGCTGGGGCTTCATCTCTGCTTCGGATATGTGGGTATCGGTTCGACGGATGCTCCAGCAATACCGGGATAAACGGATGCTCATCAGCGTTTACTGGGCCGGAGTGGATAGCATCTCCCACCTCTATGGCCCCAGTGATGATGCCTGGGAAGCCGAATTGTGCAACCTGGCTTTCTCTATGGAGCGGGAATTTCTGGCTAAACTCACTCCTGAGGAACGGGAGGGAACCCTTCTCATCATCATATCCGACCATGGCCAGGTTCCCACCCCTCCGGAAAAAGCAATATGGGCCATCAAGCACCCTCAACTCTGGGATTCCCTTGTGGTGCCCCCCACCGGGGAGGCCCGGATCAGTTATCTCTATGTGCGAGATGGGAGGAAACAACAGGTCCGGGATTACCTGGAGAAAGAACTGGGACAGTTTGCCGTCCTGGAATCCGAAGAAGCCTTGGAGATAGGGCTTTTCGGGAAGGGGGAGGTGGCTCCCGAGACACCTCAGCGCATCGGTGACCTCATAGCTTTTGCCCGAGGCGATGCCCACCTCATCTGGGGCTACAAGGAGCCTAAACTACGTGGCCGCCACGGGGGCTTAACCCCTGAGGAAATGCTGGTGCCCCTGCTGATGGTGAGGCTAGACGACATCAAAAACATCTAGCGGGCTGGGCCAGTTCTTCTATTAGTCAGACGAGGGAGGGGACGTTTGATGCTTGCTGGCGGGCAAGGCCCTTTATTCCCACCTAAAAACTCGGGAGGAGATAGCCGTGCTCACTATTAATATCCCTGCCAATATAGCTGTTTCCACAAGGTGCTTGCCCCAGCTTTCGCCGAACCACATCCCTTTGAGCAATTTCACCACATAGGTTAGCGGAAGCAGGTTGGAAATCCTCCTTATGTTCTCAGGCAGAATCTCCAGAGGGATGGCTGCCCCGGAGAGGAAAAGCATCGGGTAGAAGAGCACCATCCCTACCGTCTGAGCGACCCTGGTCGTGGGTGCAAGGGAGGCGATGAGGAACCCGGCTGAGAAAAAGCTCAGGGCGCTCAGGGCAAAGGCCAGGGCCACATAGAAGATGTTGCCTTCAAACCGCAGGTTATACACGGCTTTTCCGGCAATGACGAGGAGAGCCATCCCCAACAGGGACATCCCGAAATCCACCACGATGCGGGAGACGAGGATGGCCTGGGGGCGCAAAGGCGTGGCCCGAAAACGGCGCAGAATGCCTTTCTCCCGGAAAGTAGCGATGACCACGGGGATGCCCAGCAGGGACACGCTTCCGATAATCATCGCTGTGTAAGCGGGCACCGAGACATCCACCGTCCCGTAACCTCCGAAGAGAGGGGTAGGCTTATTCCCATAGATGCTCCCGAAGAGGAACAGCATCATAAGCGGGAAGGCTAGCGTGAAGAAAGCCGCCGTCGGCTCCCGCAGATAAAGCTTGAACTCGGTGATAATCAGCTTCCCCCAACCTCGCATCGTTTCACCTCCTCGTTATTCTGGGGGGACAATTCCCCGGGTTTAATAAGGGGGAAATTTCGGGGGACGCCCCCGTGCCCCCGGCAGGGGGCTTCCGCCTCCTGCACCCCCCGTTTTCTGTCTCCATCCGCATCCTTCAATCCCTCATCTCCCGGCCTGTGAGGGCCAGGAACACATCTTCCAGCGTGGGCTGTTCGGTGCGTAGGTCACGGAAACGGATGCCCGAAGCCGTCAGGGCATTGACCACGTTCCCCACCAGCGCATCCCCTTCCCCGTAGACGATGACCCGCTCGCCGATTTGCTCCACCCGCCTCACACCTTCGACGGCCTGGAGCTTCTCGGCAGGGATGGCCCCGTCCACGGTGAACACCACCCTGGTCTCCGCCCCCAGGTTGCGGATGAGGTTTTCGGGCGAGTCCAAGGCCACAATCTTGCCGTGGTCAATGATGAGCACCCGGTCGCATAGGCGCTCAGCCTCTTCCATAAAGTGGGTGGTGAGGAATACGGTCTTACCCCGCTCCCGGATGCCCCTTATCATATCCCACATCGCCCGGCGGCCTTGGGGGTCGAGCCCGGTGGTGAGTTCGTCGAGGAAGACGATGTCGGGGTCATTGATGAGGGCAAGGGCGATGAAAAGGCGCTGCTTCTGCCCGCCGGAAAGCTTCGCAAAGGGGACCTTGCGCCTATCGGCCAGGCCCAGGAATTCCAGGAGTTCGTCCCGCTCTTTGCGGGGAAGGGAGCGCCGGTAGAAGGATGCGAAGAGGTCTATAGCCTCGCCCACCTTGAGCCGGTGAGGCAGAGCCGATTCCTGGAGCTGCACACCGATGCGCTCCCGGAGTTCATAGCCGTCTCTCTGGGGGTCGAGCCCCAGCACCGAAATGGAGCCGCTATCGGGGATGCGGAGCCCTTCAATGCACTCGATAGTGGTGGTCTTCCCGGCCCCGTTGGGGCCGACCATCCCGAAAATCTCGCCCTCCTGAACCTCAAAGGAGATGCCATCCACGGCCACCACCGAGCCGTAAACCTTGCGCAGGTTCTGCACCTGAACTACCGTTGCCATAGTCTTTGCCCTCCTTTCACTGGAAATCAGCGATGGACTCAACCCTTACAACTGCGTGTTGCTTCCTCATAAATACGCCGGGTTTCATAGCCCGGTTCCACACCCAGCTCTTTCCGCAGGATTTCCCTGCACTGGTCGAACCACCTGAGGGCAGAGGTTCTGTCCCCCATAAGGAGGGAGCAGCGCATAAGGATGCGATATGCTTCTTCCCTAAAGGGGTCTCTGGTGACGGTTATCTTAGCCAATTGCGAAGCTGCCTCGTAATCCCCTTCAGAGAGGTGAATTCTGGCCAGTTCAAGAAGGGCTCTGAGGTATCTTTCCAAGAGCTCATCTCTATAAGGTAAGCACCAATCGTGATAACAATTTTCGAGGAAATCCCCTTGGTAAAGCTTCAGCGCCTGGGTCAGGAGTTCCTTCCTGTGGGCAGGTGATTTCTCAGATTTTGCTTTCTCCAGCAGGCTTTCAAATTCCTCTACATCGTACCACTTGGGAATCATCTCATTGAAGCGGTAGAGGCCGTTTTCGTAGATTATGCACTCGGGGTGAACGGCACGGCGCAGCCGGTAGAGCGAAGAATGGAAGAGGCTATTGGCCTTGGCTGTCGGCACCTCAGGCCACATCTCTGCCATAACCTGCTCTTTTCGCAGGCCATCGGGATGGAGGAGGAAGAAGAAGAAAAGCTCCCGGGTGGTGGCCGTATTCCAATCGGAAGTGGTCAGCATCTTCCCATCCTTCATAACCTGGCCCAATCCCAGAGCATATATCTCCAGATAAGGGAGGATTTCCAGCGCTGTGTCTTTCGTTATTTCCTTCAAGCGGGAGAGGGAGGCCCTAAGCTTGCCTTTCACCCGCTGGAAAAAGCCGACAGCCACCCGGTGCCTTAAGGCCAAGTTGACCAAGGGCACTGTGTATTCTTTATCTGCCAGGAGGAACCCTTCACATCTTGCCCCTTGCAGGTGTCTGGCCATCTCCTGGAGGTAAGAGAGGGCTTTCTCGTCCTGGTGCTGTGAAAGGTGGAGATATGCCAGGTAAAAGAGCGCCCTTGCCAGCTCCCGCTTGGAGCCAGCCTGGTGGAAAAGCTCTAAAGCCTCTTCGAGCAGGGTTTTTGCTTCCTCCGTCCTCTTCAATTCCATATACAGGAGCCCTTTGTACAATCTATTCAGCCCGACTTCGTATTCAGAGCGGTGGGCTTTGGCTTGTCCGGAAGCCTGGTCGAGCCAGCGGAGGGCTTCGTCGAATTTGCCCTGTCGCCTGAGGGCTTCGCCTATGGCATTGGTGGCGTAGAAGATGATGAAGCCTTCCCTGGCCCGGGTGGCTAACTCCAGGGCACTCTTATAGTAATCCAAGGCCCTGGTGTACTCTCTGAGGTCCAAGTACACGTCTCCTATGCCAGCTAGGACGGTGGCTTCCAGCCGGGGATTACCGATGGTCTTGGCTTTGCCCCAGGCTTCCTCCAATAGCCGCAAGGCTTCCATATATTCCCCGGCATAGTAATGTACAACGCCGAGGCTGTTAAGGGTATTGGTGAGGGCAGCCATATTGCTCGTGTCACGCCAATAATCCAGGGCTCTATGGTAATGTTCCAGGGCTACATCCAGCTGGCCGCTGAGGGCGTACAAGTTCCCAAGGTCGTGGTGCAACAAGGCTGCATCGTATCTGCTGCCGGAGGCTTGGTAAAGCTTTAGGGCCTCGCTCAGGTATTTCACGCCTTCTTCCAGAGCCCCCAGTAAGCCATAGCATATCCCCAGCGTCTTGTATGCCAGCCCTCTAACTGCCGTAGCCGAAGTGGGTGTGAATTCCAAGGCTTGTTTTGCAATTTCCACGGCCTCGGTCAGGCGGCCTTGGAGGCGCAAGGCAGTGCCCTTTTCCAGCATAGCCAGGGCCATCCCTGCCTTGTTACCCTCAAGGGCATAGGCCTTCAGGCCTCGTTCGCATAATTCTTGGGCCTTCTCCACTTCCCCTGTCTCCAGGCAGATCCGGGCCTGGTACAGCAGGAAACGCCCACACCTTTCCACGTACTCTGGAGGGAGGGAATCAAGCCACGAGGCCAGCAAGCGCCAGCGTCCCAGGAAATACAGCTTCTCCGCCAGGGAATCTATCAGTGCGATAGCTTCCTCGAAAGCTTCTGCACTTAGATAATGGCTCACGGCTTTTTCCGGGAGGCCCCTCTTGCACCAGAGCTTGCCTGCTTTGAGGTGCAGCTCTCGAAATCGGTCGGGGGTTTCTTGGGCGAGTTTCCTCTGGAGGAATTCACGGAAGAGGTTGTGATAGCGATACCACCTCTCTTCATCCCCGACCTGGACGATGAAGAGGTTCCTTTTATCCAGGAGCCTCAGGGTCTTCTCGGAAAGGTTCGTATCCAGGAGTTCATTGCACAGGGAGGCGCTCATCTCGGTTAGGACCGAGGAATCCAAAAGGAAACGCCGCAAGATGGGAGGCTGGAAGGCAAATACCTCTTCAGCCAGGTAATCAAATATCTGTTCCTTGTCCCTCCCGGCTCTGAGGAGGTCATCGAAGCTCCCCTTTTTTATCCTTGCTATGCTCAGGATTATCCCGGTGATCCACCCTTCGTATATCTTGGCCAGCTCTTGAGCTTGGACATCAGTCAGGATGATGTTGTAGTTCCTGGATAACAGGAGCTTTATCTCCTCGGGAGTAAACCTTAAGTCAGAGGCTCCAATCCCGGCTACTTCTTGGCGGGCTGTTAATGCGGTGAGGGTCAGCTTGACGGGGATTGTCCTCCCGGCCAGGATTATGTGGCAGTTCTCGGGGAGGTAGTTGAGCAGCATATCCAGGAAGGCATTGACGCTTTCGCTCTCATCTACGTTGTGGTAATCATCCAGCACTATGACGAAATACTCGGGGATTTCATTGTATATGGCATTGACGAAGAGCCCCGTAAAGGTTAACAAATCAGGCTCGCCATCGGTGTTGCGCAAGGCTTGTTGGATGTTTTCTCCGAAGCGGGGGAATCTCTGCCGGATGCTCACCACCAGGTATTCCAGGAATATGCGGAGGTCCGAATCGAAGGAGTCCAAGGTGTACCAACAGATGGGGAGGTTGGTCTCGGTGGCGAAATCCACCAGAAGGGATGTCTTGCCGTACCCGGCAGGGGCGGATATGAGGATAAGCTTACGGTCTATGGAATTGTGGAGGAAATCCAGCAGTCGTTGTCGCTTAAGGAGCTCCGGGCGCCTTCCGGGAACCAGTATCTTGGTGGTTATGAGAGGGATGGGGGCTTTCATACCCACACGCTAACCCTCCTCAATCGCAGGGGCTTATCCTTTTTCCAGGATGATTGTGACGGGGCCATCGTTGAAGATTTCCACCAGCATCATCGCCCCGAAAACCCCCGTCTGGACGGGGACCCCTTTCTCCTTCAGGTATTCCACGAACTTCTCAATGAGGGGTTCGGCTTCTTGGGGAGGAGCAGCCTCGGTGAAGCTGGGCCGGAAGCCCCGGCGGATGTCACCATAGAGGGTGAACTGGGAGACCACAAGCGCTTCACCTCCCACATCCAGGAGCGAGAAATTGAATTTGCCTCTTTCATCGGGGAAGACCCGGAGGTTAGCGATTTTGTGGGCCATCCAGCGGGCATACTCCTCGGTATCGCCTCTTTTCACGGCGATGAGCACCACGAAGCCTTTGCCAATGGCCCCGACTTCCTTGCCATCCACTTTGACGGACGCCTTCTTTACCCGCTGCACTACTGCTCGCATTGACGGTCACTCCTTTCGCTGGGTTGTTGGTTCATTCCCCTAGCTCATCCTTGACTGTCCTGTAGAGTTCGCCAGCCGCTAGGTCTCTCAGCCTGTAGCAGGGTCCCCCAAGGGCGTCGGCCAGCTCCTTGGCCAACCCCCTGTCGAAGGAAGCGTATTCCAGGTTAATGACCACTGAACGGACGCCGTCTTTCCGCAAGGCCTCGGCCACTTTGAGGGCTTCCTTCTGGGGGTGCATCGTCCCCATAGATACATTGGCCGCCCCATCGGTGAGGAGGACCAGCAGCGGCCTGAGTTCAGGATGGCGTAGGCGTTCGGTAGCGATGACCTTGTGCGCTAGATATAACCCGCTGGAGAGGGGGGTCTTACCCCCAACGGGGATGTCCTTCAAAGCCTGTTGGGCTAATTCCACGCTGGAAGTTGGCGGCAGCACGAGCCTAGCCCCGTCCTTTTGGAACACGATAAGCCCCACCCGGTCCCGGCGGCGGTAGGCATCGTGGAGGAGGGACATCACCGCCCCTTTGGCGGCTTTCATCCGCTCGGAGGCGGCCATAGACCAGCTTGCATCCACCACGAAGAGGATGAGGTTGGAAGCCCGGCGCACCCGCACCTTGCGCTGGATGTCCGATACACGGAGGGTTATGGCTGTACCGGAATGGGGCCGCCGGGTTTGGTATGGGGCCGCATAGCGGATGGTGGCATCGAGGGCGACATCGTTGAGGTTGCCGTGGGCGGGCAAGCTTCGGATGTAGCGCCCTCGTTTGCGGGTTGTTTTGGTATAGCTGCGCTTGCCAGCCACCCTGCGGGTGAGGCGGTCTAAGGGGGTGCACAGGAGGCGGGGTTTGAAGACGTGGCCAATGGGAACGGGCATTTCCGGGCTTTGAGCCTTTAACCCCAGGGGTTCGGTTTTATAACCCTTCATAACCCCGCCTGCTACGTAGACAGCGCCACTTTGGCCACCCTCGTGAGATTCTTGGGTCTCCGGGTTTTCACCTTTATGCGGGTCTCTCTCTTCTTTTCCCTCGTCTTCCCCAACTTGAACTTCAACAGATTCCTGAGATAGCTCCCTCAGCGTGGTTTCAAGCTCTTCTGGGTTTATCTCTCCCTCTTGGAAGGGGTGTTTCTTGAGGCGATGGGGTAAAGCGAGTTCCGCTGCTGTCATTATATCCTCTTCGGTGATGGCTCTGCGGCCCTTGAAAGCGGCATAGGCGATGGCGGTCTTGAGGATTACGATGTCGGCCCGGTGCCCATCAACCCTGAAAGCCGATGTAAGCTTGGCAATGGTGTAGAGGTCGTTTTCAGTGTAGCTGACTGAAGGGAGCAATTCCCTGGCCTTGGCTATTGCCTGGGACAACTGCCGTTCATATGGCTCCCACTTCTTGCGGAAACCCTGGGGGTCCTTCTCGAATTCCACGGTGCGCTTCACGATTTCCACCCGCTGGTGGGGGTCGGTGATGCCCTTTATCTCCACGCAGAGGGCAAAGCGGTCCAAAAGTTGGGGGCGGAGTTCCCCCTCTTCCGGGTTCATAGTCCCCACCAGGATGAAGCGGGCCGGGTGGGTGAAGGAAATCCCTTCCCGCTCCACCACGTTCACCCCCATTGCCGCTGAGTCCAGCAGGAGGTCAACCACGTGGTCATCCAGGAGGTTCACTTCATCCACGTAGAGGAGCCCCCGATTGGCTGCTGCCAGGACACCCGGTTCAAAACGCCTTTTCCCTTTCTTGATGGCCGTTTCGATGTCCAATGTGCCCACCACCCTATCTTCGGTGGCGCTGACGGGCAGGTCAACAAACCGGGTCTTACGCCAGGTCACGGGGAGCTTTTCCCCCCGGGCGAGGCGCTCCCTGCAATTGTCGCACATCTCCTCAGGGTGGTCGGGGTCGCAATTGAAGGGGCAATCGGCCACCACTTTAATCTCAGGCAGCAGGTAAGCCAGGGCTCTGGCAGCGGTGGATTTGGCGGTTCCCCTTTCGCCCCTTATGAGCACGCCTCCTATCTGGGGGCTTATAGCGTTGAGGATGAGAGCTAGTTTCATCTTATCCTGGCCTACGATGGCCGTAAAAGGAAAGACCACAGCCAACTTCCACCTCCTCAGCGGTTAGCTCGTCCAGTCAATGGTTTGCCAGTCCTAATTATAACACACAGCTAGCGGAAGACAAAATTACCTCTGGAGGAGTTCCCGGTACACTTCTTCTAACCTGGGGACTATGTGCTCCCATCGGTAATTAGCATCCACAAACCGGAAAGCCTCTTCCCCCAATTGGGTTCTCTTCCCCTCATCAGCCAGCAACTCGCATACGGCTTCAGCGAAAGAATCCGGGGTATCAGCAACGACGAGATGAGTCTTATCCATCACCGGGAACCCCTCGCATCCCAGGGAGGTGGAAACCACCGCCTTTCTCATCGCCATCGCTTCCAGCACTTTCAAGCGTGTCCCGCCGCCGATGCGGATTGGGACAACGTAAACGGCAGCGGAGGCTATGTAGGGCCGCACGTCTTCCACGAAACCCGTTACCGTGACATCGCTTCGTCCATAGAGAGTGCTGAGGCGAGGATGAGGGCTTTGGCCTACCACATAGAAGTGGGCCTGGGGGAAGCGAGCTCGTATCCGGGGGAGGATTTCCTCCGCAAACCAAAGGGCCGCATCCACATTTGGCCGGAAGTCCATCCTCCCGGTGAACACCAGAGCATAAGGGCTCCATCCTTCCAGCGGGGGCTTGCCGGGGACAAATTGGGCATAGTAATCCACGTCCACCCCATTGGGAACCACAGCCACCCTCAATCCGGGCACGAGTTTCCTCAAGGCTTCTTTATCGGCTTCGGATACGGCTACCACCCTATCGAATGTCCGACAGACCTGGGCTTCATACCGGGCCAGCTTCTTCCATTGGATGAGCGAGTAGAAGGCGGCAGGCCAATAACGGGGCTGGCGGATGTCAGTCTCGAAGGCTCGCTTTTGGAGGAGGTACTCGGCATTCTGGTCGCCGAAGACCAATCCTGGCCTGGGGCGCTTTTGGGCCGCCATCCAGAGACCGTAGCGGGCCATCTCTATCCCTTCCACGTGCACGAGTTCATATTGATGCTCGTGGAGCAGGTTCTCCAAGCGCTTCTGAAAGAGGGGGGAGAACTTACGGAAAGCCATATCGGGCAATCTGGAGAGGAAAAGCAAGGCCAAGCGGCGGGTAAAGGGGTGGGCAGGGGCAGGGATGGCCTCCACCAATTCGCATAGTTCCCACAAGGGCTTGGCTTCTACAAGCTGGTCGGGGTTTTCGTAGAAGCAAAGCAGATGAATCCGATAGTTTTTTGCCAGGTGCTTTATCAGGTTGAAATTGCGGATGTTTGTTCCCTGATAGGGGGGATAAGGTAAAAGGGGCATAATGGCAAGGAGCTTAACCATCACTAGCTTTCTCCGAGAACTCGCCGATAGACGTTAAGGGTTTCCCGTGCTGTCCTCTCCCAGGAGAAAGAGGCTGCCCTCTTAAGGCCCTTCTCCCGCAATTGGGAAGCTAGCTCCGGTTCCCTGAGCACCCGGCGGATGGCGGCGGCCAGGGCTTCTTCATCCTCAGGGTCTACAAGCAGGGCGGCGCTTCCCGTTACCTCAGGGATAGAGGCAGCGTTGGAGGCTATAACCGGTAACCCGCAGGCCATTGCTTCCAAGATAGGGAGGCCGAACCCCTCGTAAATGGCCGGGTGGGCTAGAACCAAGGCGGCGTTGTACAGGTAAAGGAGTTTCTCACGAGGGACGAAGCCGAGGAAAATCACGTCATCCTGCAGGTTTAGCTCGTCCACCATCTCAAAGATTTTACCCGATAGCCACCCACGCCCGCCCACCAGCACCAGCTTGATGTCATCTGGACATCTTTCCTTGATGATGCGGTAGGCTTTGAGGAGGGTAGGCACGTTCTTACGGGGCTCAAGGGTGCTTACGAAGAGGATGAAGGGCCATTCTAAGCCGAAAAGTTCTTTGACTTTACGGCGAGCTTCCTCCCGGTCAATAGGCCGATAGATGGAATCGGCAGCCTCGTAGACTACGGTTATCCGGGCTTCTGGGACACCCAGGAGGGCCATCAAGTCCTTTTTGGTGCATTCCGAGACGGCGATGATGTGGTCGGCACGTTCTACAGCGGCGTCAATCTGACCGTAGTAGCGGGCGCTTTCCCTGGTCAGGATTTGGGGGTAGATGAGGAAAGCCAAGTCGTGAACGGTGATGACCGAAAGCCCCCGGAACCGAAACGGAGGGATGAAATCGGGGCTGTGGAGGAGGCTTAAGCGCAATGGCCACAGTTCCATCGGGAGCAACCATTGTTCAAGGCAATGGTGGGAAGGGGTTCGCAGGATAGCCCGCTTGAATGGGGACCCGGCCAGGTTGGATTTATCCTTGTGGCTCTGGAGGATGACGATTTCCTCGTCCGGCTTCAATTCCCGAAGGCCCTCTATCAGGCTTATGATGTAATGCCCTATACCTGCACGGCTGTAGTAAGCCATCCTGGCATCTATACCTATCCGCATACCACCCTCTCACTCCTCAGGGCTTTAAAAGGTTCGTCCTTCTAGTTCCAGGAGTTTTCTCTTAAACTCTACTCCGTAGCTGAAGCCCCCCAGGTTCCCATCGGAATATATCACCCGATGGCAGGGGATAATAATGGGGATAGGGTTTGCCATCAATGCTTGGCCTACGGCTCTGGTAGCTTTTGGATTGCCTATAGCAGCGGCAATCTCCCGGTAAGTTCTGGTCTCTCCCCAGGGTATCCGTCTGACCTCCTGCCAGACGGCTCTCCTAAATGGAGTAGCCGCCTCGAAATCTAAGGGCTCTTCAAAGGTGACCCTGTATCCACGGAAGTAGCGGTCAAGCTCGGCCTTAAGCCCTTCCAGCCGATGTTCTATCAATTTCGCCTGGGGCCATTTTCCCGCAAGCTCGGCCACAGCTTCGTCCCGGGTGGGCCTGGGCAAAGTTAACCCTACAATGCCCCTATCCGAGAAAGCGATGGCTATCCAGCCCCAGGGAGTACAGCACCAAGTGATGTTCAATTGCCTCATCCCACTTACCGTTCCCAGCTAAATTTACGCTCGCAAGATGGCATATTCTTCAGGGCTTCAATAAGGAGATTGCGGTCGCCGGCAAAGCTATCGTACCAGGCTCGGTCATCCAATTTAGCAGCGATGAGCCAGGGGCAAAAGGCGAAGAGGTAATCGGGCAAGGGTTGGCCGTTAGAAAGCTGCCCCGTGCAGAACCAATTGTAGACCTCGATGTGGTAATCCCTGTGCCTCTTCTCGTCAATGGGCGGGTAGCGGTTATCTTCATCGGAACCAATCTTCCAACCGCCTTCCCCCACAATAATGGGAGGCACGAAGCCGATCTCCTGTTGGAAGATGTCAGCGTAAATCAGGAACCCCAGGGCAGCGTTTTCATCCTGGGCGTAATCCGGTGGGTGATTGAGCCCATAGGAATGGGCGACGAAGAACATCCTGTTGAAGATGCGCTCACCTTTGCGCTCTTTGATTGCTCGCAGTGCATCAACGAGCCACTGGCGGTTCAAGAACTGTAGGCCTACGTAACCGCCATTGTTATACACATCCCTTACGGCATAGAGCAGGTTCTCGATGAACAGTTGCTCATCTATAGGATGGCCTTCCCATTCAGCAGGAAGGCTTGGTTCATTGTAGACCTGCATATACGGGGGCAACCCGATTTCTTGGAGAATCTTTATATCCCGCCCCCAATCGTAATAACGTTGGAAAGGCCGCACCATCTTGCGCCATATCACGTAGATGCCAGCTGCTTTGAAACGGCGGGCGGCCCGTTCGAGTTGTATTTCATCTCCGTAGACCACCACACACCATTTTAAGCCCAACTCCTTTATGCGGGCCACATTCCTGTCCAAATCTTCGTCCGAATAATAAGGCGTGCCCAAGAAGTGCACGCCTCTCCCGTTATCTCCAGGCGGACGAGGCCAATCGGGCAGGTTCATCGGAGGCCATTCAGCTAGCTCCAGGGGTTTCGGTTTCTCAGGGACAGTGGTTTCTTGCGTGGGTAAAGGGGATATGAAGGTGGGGGTGGGCTTGATGGCCTCGGAGAGAGAGGTGGCCGTGCAGGTGGGTGAAGGGCTTATAAAGGTGGCCTTCGACTCCGGTGTTGCTATGGTAGTTGTTGCGATAGAGGTGATAGGCTTTGAAACGGACCATCTGCAACCTGGTATCACCAGCATCACGAGCACCACGCACACTATTAACTT
>DRAO01000104.1 GCA_011041825.1 Chloroflexota bacterium | reverse complement strand
TAAGGAGGGCGTTGAAAAACTCCGGGGTTAAACCTGCCCCCGGGAACTAAGGGAAAAAGAGTAGTATTTTGTTGCACGGCGGCTTCGCCGCCGTGCAACAAAATACCCTCAAAAAGCCTTTTTAACCTGCCTTGAGCGAAGGACGCTTATCAAACAAAATGGGAATGGCACTTTTTCAACACCCTGCGAAAACGCATTTTTGACAATAACGGCGGTTTTGTGCTATAATTTGGTTGCAGCTTTCCCCTTGATTAGGGTAAGCTTTTACCCCCAAATTACTTGAGAGAAGGAGGTGCTATTTCATAATGTCAGTTGTCCTGAGGCCTGGAGAATCTCAAGAAAGCTTACTCAAGCGGTTTCGCAAAGAGGTAGCTGAGGAAGGAATCCTAAGCATCGTTAGGAAGAAACGCTGGTATATATCCAAGAGTGAATTGAAGCGTATAAAGAGGCGTAAGGCCATCCGCAAAGCCCGCCGCCGAATGCTGCGTCAACTTAGACGCCAAGGTAAATACTAGTTACATCCCCTAAAAGTTTGCCTTTAGAAGCATAATGGGAAAACCCTTACAAATCATTTTGGAAGGGTAGGTTTTTTATTTATGGGAAGAGTTGCTATGAAGAATGCAAGACAATTGCTGGAAAAAGAATTAAAAGCCGCTCTAGCTGAGCTGGCCGATTTGGAAAAGAGGCTTGAGGTTAAAGGCGATTACGGCCTTGGCATAGGTGACCCTAATATCATCCAGTGGGAGCTTAACCTGGCCCTGAGGGACAGGGTTGCCAGGAAGGTGGAGGACATTAAGAAGGCTCTGGAGAGATTGGACAAAGGCGAGTACGGCGTTTGCGAGGCCTGTGGAAAGCCTATCGAAGAAGGGCGTTTGGAGCTCTTGCCTTATACTACGCTGTGTAGCAAGTGTGCGCAGCTCCGGAGATGAGAATGGATGGAAGTAATTCTGACGCACGAGAATACAGACTTCGATGCCTTGGCATCGCTTCTGGCCGCAGCCAAGGTATATGCACCGGCTATCCCGGTCCTCCCCCACCGCCTTAACCGCAATGTCAGGGACTTCCTCACCCTCTACGGGGGTGAGTTTCCCTTTGTCCACTACCGGGACCTCCCTCGTCGGCCCATAACCAGGGCCATCGTGGTTGACACCCAAAGCTTCTCCCCGCTTAAGGGGATGACCCCTCAGACCCGCATTCTCTTCATAGACCACCATCCCCTCTCCCGGGAGTTGGGGGAAAGGATGAGCTACTTCGGTGGCGATACGGGAGCCACAACCACCATCCTGGTGGAACAGCTCGCTAAATCCCAAATCCCCCTTAACTCCCTGGAAGCCACCCTGCTCCTCCTGGGCATCTATGAAGATACCGGCTCCCTCTCTTATCCCGGCACCACCCCTAGGGATGTGCGCTGCGCTGCCTGGCTCCTGGAGCAGGGGGCAAGCCTCCAGGTGGTTAACCGATTCCTGCATCATCCTCTGACCGAAGAGCAGCACTACCTCTACAACCAGCTCCTCAGCAATTCTCAACCCTATGAATTCGCAGGGCATTCGGTCATCATAGCCACCGCCTCCGCTGATGGATATGTTGAGGAAATATCCACCCTTGCCCACAGGCTCCGGGACCTCTTTGAACCCGATGCCCTCTTCATCCTGGTGGATATGGGCGACCGCATCCAAATGGTGGCTCGGAGCTCTGTCGAAGCCATAGACGTCGGTCAGATAGCGAGCGAGATGGGAGGGGGAGGGCACCTCCGAGCCGCCGCCGCTTTGATCCAGGATATGAGCCTGGAGGAAGCCCAATCCCGCCTCCTCCAATTGCTCCACAAATACGTGAAGCCTTCCGTCACCGTAGCCCAGATAATGTCCTACGGAGTCCATACCCTTTCTCCGGACACCACCGTGGCTGAGGCAGCCGAAGCAATGCAGCGCTACGGTCACGAGGGCTTCCCGGTGGTGGAAGACGGCAAAGTGGTGGGCATCCTGACCCGCAGGGAGATAGATAAAGCCCTCCATCATGGATTAGGCAAAAAGCCCATCAAGCTGTATATGTACAAGGGAGAAGTAAGCGTAAGCCCCTCCGACCCGGTCGAAAAGCTCCGGCAGGTGATGATAGAACACGGGATAGGACAAGTGCCTGTGGTGGAGGGAGGCAAAGTCATCGGGATTGTCACCCGCACTGACCTGATAAAGCTTTGGGGAGGTGTGACCGGGAAGAGCCGGGCCGATGAGATAGCCCGGAAGCTTGAGAAGGCCCTCCCTGCCCCTTTGCTCAACATCCTGCGCAAAGCTGGCGCTAAAGCCCGGGAGATGGGGTTCTCCCTTTACATCGTAGGGGGGTTCGTGCGGGATTTGCTGCTGGATATGCCAACCCTGGACCTCGACCTGGTGGTGGAAGGGGATGCTATTGCTCTGGCCAAGAGCCTGGCAAGGGATTTCGGCGGAAGGGTCAGGAGTCACGCCCGCTTTGGGACGGCCAAGCTCATCATAGAGGATGAGGAGAAGCTCAAGCAGGGTTACCCTCACCACCTGGATTTCACCTCCGCCAGGATTGAATTCTACGAACACCCCACGGCTTTGCCTCAGGTGGAAAGCAGCTCCATAAAGCAGGACCTCTATCGCCGGGATTTCACCATAAACACAATGGCCATCTCTTTAGACCCGGAGAGGTTCGGGGAGCTGTATGACTTCTATGGAGGGCTCAAGGACCTGGAAAGGGGGTTGATCAGGGTCCTCCACAACCTCAGTTTCGTAGAAGACCCCACCCGCATCCTGAGGGCCGTTCGGTTGGAACAACGCTTGGGCTTCCGCATTGAGAGCTGCACCCTTGAGCTTGTTGAGCACGCCCTGGACCTGCTGGACAGGGTAAGCGGGGAGAGGATTTACCACGAATTGCGCCTCATCCTCCAGGAGGAAGAGCCCGAAAAAGCCATAAGGAGGCTTGAGGAACTGAAGGTGCTTAAGAAAATCCACCCCGCTTTGGAAGGGGACGGATGGGTTATGGAGAAATTCCGGCTGCTCCGGGAAGACCTCCCTCTGGCCGAGGAGATAGGCTATGAATTAAAGGCCCCCGCCCCCAGCCAGAGGGCTCACTATGAACCTGTTGGAGCCCTTTACCTTGCCATCCTCACCTACAAATTCTCCCAGCAGGATGTGGAAAGCTTCATAAATCGCCTTCATCCTCCGCAGACCGACTCGGCTCTTATGCGAGAGGTTAATGCCCTCAAGGGGCATCTGCCCCGGTTGGCCGAGGGAGAATTAGCACCCAGCGTTATCTTCCGTCTGCTCCGCCCTTATTCCGATAGGGCTCGCTTTGTGGTGCGGGTAGTAACCGATTCCTGGCTGATAAAGCAGAGGCTTGACCTCTATCAGCGCAAATTGCGATTTGTGAAACCCGAGATTGACGGCTATTACCTCCAGGATGTGATGAAATTGCCTCCGGGTCCCATCTACAAGCGCATCCTGGAAGCCCTCAGGGATGCCAGGCTTGATGGCAAAGTCAGCACTTTGGAAGAAGAGCGAGCCCTTGTGGAAGAGATGCTTTCCCACTAGATAATCCCTTGCGCTGGTGAAATCTATCACAATCAGTTGACAAAGAAATCAGATGGTGCTATAATCCACCAAGGTTTTTTACTGAATTTTCAGAACCGGAAGGAGTAGGAGGTTTTTATGCCTTTGAAGATACTGCCTAAGGAGAGTGTCCCCCTTTTTGTAGATAACCTCTTGAGGGATTATGAAGTCATAGGCCCTCTCCGCAAAGATGGGTTCTACGTGTTTGGCTCTGTGAGAAGCTTCTCAGATATGGAATTAGATTACCCCATCACCATCTATCCGGCGAAGAAATTTTTCCTCCCTCCCAGGGAAAGCCTTTTGCGCTTCAAGACCGGGGAGAAGGTCTCCGTCGAACCGGTTGTCGAGGAACCTCAACCCAAAGTCCTCTTCGGACTTCACCCTTGTGACCTCCACTCCACCTGGCTGCTGGACGCCGCTTTCCTTCAGGAGACCCCCGATGCCTCCTACGAAGCCCGCCGCCGTCACACGGTGTTCGTGGGGCTGGACTGCCTTAAGCCTTGCGATGAGTACGCTTTCTGCAAGGATATGGGCACTCTGTACGTGAACGGAGGCTATGACCTTTTCCTGACGGATATCGGGGACGCTTACGCTGTGGACATCGGGAGCAAGCGGGGGGAGGAAATGCTCGAAAGGTACGCTGACACCCGGGAGCCAACCCCATCTGAGTTAAAGCGATTGGAGGCAGCCCACAAAGAGAAGGAGGAAAACTTCTCCAACAGGCTGAAGTTTGATATCCACAACCTGCCTGCCATCCTGTGGAACAGCTACGACTCCCCTTACTGGGAAGAGCTGGCCCAGAAGTGCCTGGGGTGTGGCTCCTGTACCCTTGTCTGTTCGACTTGTTATTGCTTCGATGTCTTCGATAAAGTGGAGCTCAACCTCCAGAAAGGCGAGAGGATTCGGGTGTGGGATTCCTGCCTCCTCGAAGAATTCGCCAAAGTAGCAGGGGGGCTTAACTTCCGGCCATCCCGGGTTGAGCGCTTGCGCCACCGCTTCTTCCGTAAGGGCAAGTATCTGACGGAGAGGTTCGGCAAAGTGGGTTGCGTGGGATGTGGCCGCTGCACCAGGAACTGCCTTGTGCACATCAACCCCATTGAGGTTTACAACCATATCTACGAGGAGCAGCAAAAATCGGCAGCTTAATTTCCCAAATCGGTCAGGAGGAAGTTATGGGAGAGCCTCAGGCTTTTATCTATAACCCTCGTCTGGCGGAAGTTCTGGAAATCGAAGATTTAACGGAGAAAGAGAAGCTGTTTACCTTGCGCCTGGAAAGGGGTGAACCTTTAGGCCATCAGCCAGGGCAATTCGTAAAGGTCTCCGTCTTCGGAGTAGGTGAGTGCCCCATAAGCGTCTGCTCTTCCCCCACCCGGGACCACACCTTCCAGCTGTGTGTGCGGGCAGTAGGCAACGTGACCAATGCCATCCACCGGCTTAAGCCTGGAGATGTGATAGGCATAAGAGGCCCTTATGGGAAAGGGTTCCCGGTGGATGAGATGAAGGGATACGACCTGCTTTTCGCCGCAGGAGGGCTGGGAATGGCCCCCCTGCGTTCGCTCATCCAGTATGTGATAGATCGCCGGGATGAATTCGGACGGGTGATTGTGCTTTACGGAGCTAAGCAACCCAGGGAACTCCTCTTCAGAGATGAATTAGAGCAAATCCAGAATGTGGAAAATGCCCAATGCCTTGTGACGGTAGATAGGGCTGATGAATCCTGGGAAGGACACGTAGGAGTCATCACCACTCTTTGCCCCTGCGTGGAAATAGAGCCTTCCCGGACGATGGCAGTAACCGTAGGCCCACCCATTATGTATCGCTTCATCATCAAGGAATTCCTCAAGATGGGTCTGCCCGAAGACCGCATCTACCTTTCCCTGGAGCGCCGTATGAAATGCGGGGTAGGCAAGTGCGGCCACTGCCAGATTAACGGCGTTTACGTGTGCAAGGAAGGCCCTGTATTCACTTACGCTCAAATTAAGGACCTCCCCGAGGCCCTGTAACGGCAAGGAAGGCCCCTCCACCCCCTCGACCTGGGGGAGGGACCAAAAGCCTCTTGGAAGGTCCCTTAGTGGAGGAGGGTTAAGATGGAGAAGAGAGATGTCCTAATCATAGGGGGCAGCGCTGCCGGAATTCCGGCAGCCATCACAGCTCGACGGCATTACCCCCAAGCCAAAGTCACCGTGGTCCGTAAGGAGCAGAAAGTGCTGATACCGTGCGGAATCCCCTACATCTTCGGCACGGTTGGCTCTCCGGATAAGAACCTCATACCCGATGCGGTCCTTACGGACAGGGGAATCGAGCTCATCATTGACGAGGTAACTTCTATTGACCCCAAGGCCAAGACCGTGAAGACGGCTGATGGGCGCACCATTGGCTATGAGAAGCTCATCCTGGCCACGGGGTCTATGCCCATCGTCCCCCCGCTGCCGGGGCACGATTTGGAGAACGTCTTCAGCATCAAGAAGGATGTGGATTACCTGAACAAACTGCTCAAGGCCCTGGACCAGGCCAAGGACGTGGTCATCATCGGCGGTGGCTTCATCGGCATAGAGATGGCCGATGAATGCCGCAAGCGGGGGCTGCACGTATCCATAGTAGAATTGCTCCCCCACTGCCTCTTCCTGGTATTCGATGAGGACCTCTGTGTCCAGGCGGAGAACAAGCTCCGTGAGCTGGGCATCGAAGTATACACCAACGACAAAGCCAAGGCCATCGAAGGCAATGGCAAGGCCGAGTACGTAGTCCTGGAGAGCGGCAAGAAGCTCAAGGCCGATGTGGTAATCTTCGGCATCGGCGTAGCCCCTAACACCAAGCTGGCCCAGGAAGCGGGCCTCAAGATCGGCCAGATGAGGGGCATAGAGGTGGACCGCTTTATGCGGACTTCTGAGAAGGACATCTTCGCCGTCGGGGACTGCGCTGAGAAGTACAGCTTCTTCACCGGTCAGCCCTCCGGCCTTCGCCTGGCCTCCATTGCCACCGCCGAGGCCCGGATTGCCGGGGCCAACCTGTTTGAGCTGCGGCGGGAGAACAAGGGCGTGGTGGGGGTGTTCTCCACCATCATCCGGGACTTCGCCCTTGGGCTGGCTGGGCTGAGGGAAAAGACAGCCACAGATGCTGGTTTCGAAGTAGTGACCGGAACCGCCAAGGCCGTCAACAGGCACCCCGGTTGTATGCCTGGAGCCACCCCGCTGGAGGTCAAGCTGATCTTCCGCCGGGATAACCAGGAACTTATCGGCGGCCAGGTGGCTGGCGGGGCCTCCGTGGGGGAGATGGTGAACATCCTGGCGGTGATGATACAGCGCCGGATGCGGGCTGAGGACATAGCCACCTTCCAGATGGGAACCCATCCGGCCCTTACGGCCTCGCCGATTGCCTATCAGATTGTCAATGCCGCTGAAGCGGCCCTTGATAAATTGCGCTAACTTTGCTTCGTGTGCGGCGGCATTGCCGCCGCACACGAAAAAGCCAATGCAGTGTGTGGAGGTTGGGGATGAAGCCTAGAGTTGCCATCTTTGAATTCGGCTGCTGTGAAGGCTGCCAGCTTCAGATTGTCAACCTGGAGGAGAAACTCTTAGACCTCCTGGACCTGGTGGATGTGGTGGTTTGGCGAGAGGCCAGGAGCGAGCACGCCGAAGGGCCTTACGACATCTCCTTCGTCGAGGGTTCCATCACCCGGGATGAGGAGATGGAACGCCTCCGTTGGATAAGGGAGAACTCCAAAATCCTGGTGGCCCTGGGGGCCTGCGCCCACATCGGAGGCATCAACTGCCTTAAGAACTTTATGGACCAGGATGAAGTCCGCCGCTACGTCTACGGCGATAAGGCTGATTGGTTCCCCTCCATCCCTGCCCGGCCTCTAAGCGCTGTAGTGCCAGTGGATTACGCCGTCCCCGGCTGTCCCATTGACAAAGAAGAATTCCTGGAAGTGGTTAAGGCCCTGGCCCTGGGCAAGACCCCGCCTATCCCCAATTACCCTGTTTGCGTCGAGTGTAAGATGGCGGAGAACGTGTGTGTCTTCAATAAAGGTATGGTATGCCTGGGGCCGGTTACCAGGGCTGGATGCAATGCCAGGTGTCCTTCTAACGGCAATAAATGCATAGGCTGCCGGGGCCTGATAGATGACCCCAACGTCAATTCCCACAAGGAGGTGCTGGCCGAGCACGGCCTCACCGTGGAAGACATCCTGGGCCAGTTCAGGCTCTTTGACGGCTATTCGGAGGTGGCGAAATGAGCCAGGTTGACATCAATGTGCATTATGTTACGAGAGTTGAAGGGCATGGCAATATCGTGGTCAAGATAGCTGACAACCAGGTGAAGGAGTTCCGGTGGGAAATACCCGAAGCCCCTCGCTTCTTCGAGGCGATGGTGAGGGGGAAGCATTTCGCTGATGTGCCCTTTATAGTGTCCCGCATCTGTGGCATCTGTGGCATCGGCCATACCTGCACGGCTATCCAGGCTCTGGAAAAAGCCCTGGGGTATGAACCCTCGGAGCAGACGTTGCTCCTGCGCAAGCTTATCATCCACGGTGAAACGATACAGAGCCACACCCTTCACTTCGGGTACCTTGCCTTGCCCGATTTCCTTGGTGCTCCCAGTGTGGTGCCTTTGGCCCAAACGCACAGGGAGGAACTCCTTACCATCATCAGGCTGCACCGCCTGGCCAACGAGATGTGTGACCTCATCGGTGGCCGCACGACCCATCCCATCAGCGCTGTGGTTGGGGGGTGGACGAAGCTCCCCACCGAGAGCGAGTTGAGAGAACTGCGCCGTCGCCTCGAGGAGGCTATCGCCGACATCAAGGCAGTGGCCAAGCTCTTCGCCTCGCTGGACATCCCTGATTTCCAGCGGGAGACCGAATACATCGCCCTCACCAAACCCGATGAATACGCCTTTTACGATGGTGAAATCGCTTCCACCGATGATGAGCACACCACCCCCCTCTCAAATTATCAGGAAAAGATCAAGGAATTTATCGTGCCTTATTCCACAGCCAAGCGGGCCCGGGCCAATCGCTCTTCATATATGGTAGGCGCTCTGGCCCGGTTCAACAATAACCACACCCAGCTTACTCCTCTAGGCCAGGAAGTGGCAGAGATAACGGGCCTTAAGGCCATCTGTTATAACTCCTTTATGAACAATGTAGCTCAAGTAGTAGAGGTAGCTCATGCCATTGAGGATTCCATCCGCATCATTGACCAGCTCCTGGCCCGTGGCATCAAGGAAGAGAAGTTCGAGGTCAAACCCAGGGCTGGGAGGGGCGTAGGTGGCGTAGAGGTGCCAAGAGGGCTTCTCATTCACGATTACACCCTAGATGAGCAGGGCCGGGTGGTTGATGCTAACCTGGTAATTCCCACGAACCAGAACCATCAGAACATCGAGGAGGATATGGGGGCCTTGCTCCCCCAGATTTTGGACAAGCCCAAGGAGGACATCACCTTAACTTTGGAGATGCTCGTGCGGGCTTATGACCCTTGTATCTCCTGTTCCACGCATCTCTTGAAGGTAGAATGGGGATAAAGGGATTTACATAGCCCCCTCCTGCTATGGGCTTTTGCCCGCTTCCCTCCCCTGTAAGCCCTGTTCCCTGCTGGACTTCGGCAGGGACAGGGCTTTTGTATTCCGGTATGAAGGGTTTTTTTCAACACTCTCTCGCGCTAAAGAGGGTGTTGAAAAACTACACATCTTGAGGTTATTTTCTTGCACGGCGGCTTCGCCGCCGTGCAAGAAAATACTGCTCTTCTTCCTTTACTCCCGAAGTAACAACACGAAACTCACCTTAACGAAGTAGATTAAGGGGGCGGTGTCGAGACCCACCACCTTGCCCCGTAATGTGCCCACGGGAGGCGGGGGGAAAGCAATATCAGCTAAGCTTTTCCCAATACCGCCGCTAACAAGGCCATACGGATGTAAAGGCCATTTTGAATCTGGCGGAAGTAAGCAGCCCGGGGGTCTGAATCCACCTCATAGCTTATCTCGTAAACCCTGGGGAAGGGGTGCATCACTATCATCTTCTCCTTAGCCCTCTGGAGGAGCTTTGGGGTAATGACATAGAAGTCTTTGAACCGTTCGTATTCCGCTGGGTCCTCAAAGCGCTCCTTCTGCACCCTGGTCACATAGAGCACATCAACGTCAGAGATGACCTCGTTCACATCCTCTGTCTCACGGTAGGGAAGGCTGTGTTCCCTGACCTCGGCCAGGATTTCCTCAGGCATCCGCAGGGCTGAAGGGGATACGAAGTCAAATTCAACGTCATACAGGCATAACAGGCGGGTGAGGGAATGAACGGTCCGCCCATACTTGAGGTCACCCACCATCGCCACCCGCAGGCCATCAACCTGCCCCAATTCCTCTTGGATGGTGAAGAGGTCAAGCAACGCCTGAGTGGGATGTTCCCCAATGCCGTCTCCGGCATTGATGATGGGCTTGGAAGCATATTTGGCCGCCAATGCCGCTGCTCCTACCTCCGGGTGGCGCAATACGATGACATCGGCGTAGCATTCCAGGGTACGGACGGTATCAGGGAGGGATTCGCCCTTGATGACCGAAGAATAACGCACTTCATTGATGGAGATGACCCGCCCGCCCAGGCGCAACATTGCCGCTGCAAAGGATGAACTGGTGCGGGTGCTGGGTTCGTAGAAGAGGTTGGCCAGCACCTTGCCTTGGAGCAGGTCGGCTGAGCCAAACCGTTCCACCATCGTGCGCATTTCCTCGGCTACTTTGAAGATATATGCCAGCTTGGAACGGTCAAATTGCTTTACCGAGATGATGTCCTGCCCGTAAAAACCATTGTCAGTAACATTGGCAAATGCAAGGTTTGAGGTTTTAAATTGCATTTTTTGCATGATGCCCACCCTCTCTTCCTCGGATTATGTTACAAGCTCAAATTTGATGAACCACCGGGGTGTTTTTACTTCTTTGCATTATAAAATACAAGAGGGTTTTGTCAAATTTCTGAACTTCAGCTCCCTAACCCGCCGAATTGATATAGACCCCTCTGCCTGTTCCTCAAAAGCCTGGGCCAGGGCTAAAAGCTCCCAGCCCTTCTGTCGGCGGCTATGCCAATATGAGCAAGTCCCTTACCTCTTGACCACAAAGCCATCAATTATCACAGGGCTTTTGGGCGAGGCATAAACCTTGACCCTCAGGTGATGGGGCTGGTAGGGGAGCCCCTTAGCGATGGTGATGAACGTTTGCCATTGTTCCTGAGGGGCATCGAGCTTCACCTTCACCTGTTTCCCATCCACTTCCATATCTAGTTGCCCCATCCCGGGGCCATGGGTGGTGACGAGGTATAAATCACGCCCTTTGAAAGTGAACTCGAAGCTCGCATTGCTCCTGGCCTCAAGATAGCCGCCCAGCACGGCCCGGTTATCCTGACGGCGTTGCCAATCGCCGTGGTATTCAATGGCCCAATGGTCCTCCTGATGGTAACCCGGGTACATTATCCGGGAGGTAGGGATGTAATCCTTCATCGCATAATACACCGGCAAGGGGGTGAAATCAGGCTCTACCATCCGGAAGAAATACTCAGGCTTGCCCTCCTTCCGCCAGCGGTCGGTAGGGCGCTTGAAGAACCAGAAATTCACCACCCCTACCCAGGGCCATTCCTCCTGAGCCCGCTGGTAAGCCATCACTGCGTAACGGGCCTGCTGTTCGGGCGTAACCCGGCCATAAGGGGCGGGCAGGCCCTCAGGCACGGTGTTCCAGTTCATCTCGGAAATCCAGATGGGCTTATGGGCATCGCCGTTCTTCACCATTATGTCCCGGATGAAGAGGACCCGGGAGTAATTGACCACCCGGGGTTGCATCCGGCGGTCGTAGGGGCCGGACCAGAGGCCATAGCCCTGCATCGCCATAATATCGAAATAATCAGCGGCTCCGGCATCGTACATCCGCTGGAGGAAGATGAAGTCATTGAGGTCACGGGGGCCGAGTTCGATGGTGGAAGCCAACGCCCCACAGATGATGACCACATTGGGGTCTGCCTCCTTGGCACGGGTATAGGCAACTTTGAGGAGTTCCACATATTCTTCGGGATTGACGGGTTGCTCCCCCCATTCGGGGTAGATGTTGGGTTCATTCCAGATCTGATAGTAACGGATACGGCCTCGGTAGCGGCTGACCACCGTGTAGACGAAATCGCCGAAATCCTCGAAGTTATCGGGTGGGGCGAAAGTACCCCTGGCATCACCATCAGCACGGGTCCAAGCTGGTGGATTGGAAAGCCGCACGATGAGTTCAAGGCCATATCTCTCGGCCAGCTCAACGATGTGGTCGTATTTATCCCAGGCGGAGTGATAAGGCTTGTGGCGGCGGTCCTCGAAATCGCCCTTGCCGTGAATCTCGATGTCCTCCCAGGGGAATTCCTGGCGTATCCAATGGAAGCCCGCCTCGGCTATCATCTTCACCGCCTGCTCTCGCTTTTCAGGTTCCACCTCCTGCTCCAAGAAAGTATTGATCCCGAAGGGGTTAACCCCGGCATAAGCCACGGGCACATAGGGCTGGGTCACGGGCCAGGGCCTGAGGTGGCTGGAGAGGAGCTGGGTCAAAGCTGCTAATTGGGCAAAGGGGGCTTCCTCCCCTGTGTAATAAAACAGCGCCGAGCTCCTGAAAGCCCAGGAGGCAATAAGGGCTAGGAATAGGAACAGGACCAAAGCATAGGGGAGTCCTCGCTTCATCTCTCTGCTCCGGGAGCCAGATTTGGTTTCTACAATACACCAATATAGGGAAGCTGTCAACCTGGCAAAAGAAAGCCTTGAGCTCCAAGCTAAGCAGCGGAAGGGTGCCGGAGGCGCCCTAACCGATAGGCCTATCTATCCTCAATTTTTGCTCCTTTTTTCACAAATTAGAGGATAAATCGGTTGAGACGTTTCTGAGACGCCTTTATGTTATGCTGGGCGCAACGTGAAGGGGCGCTGGATGCGGTGATGCAGGAGCACTGCCTGGAAGAGGTAAACAATGATTCGACGCCTTACACTTATCATCCGTTTGCGATGGAATCCCTTTGAACGAAACTGGTGTGGCGAGGTCGAGATGATAAGCCCACATCGTTTGGCTGCTTTCCGACATCGTTCCGAGTTATGGAAATTGCTGGAGGATTGGACTAAGGAACCGGATTCTGAGGATACCTCTCCGGAGGAGAAGTAAGAGATGGGACTCTGTCTCTCAAAGGGTGGAAGAAGGGGTGTTTTTGGAGCGGTGGCTTCCATTGCCCAGAAAGACTTCCTTTTCCCCATCCCAAGCACGAGGAAGTTAGATTATCTCTGGCCGTAGCGGTAACAAAAATGATTGACAAGGAGGACGGTGATGAAAAAGCTCATAGCGTACCAAAGTTGGTTTATCCTGATTGCCATTGCTGCTTTGATCCTCTTCACAGCTGGCTGCGGTGGCGGTGGGTCAGAGTTCACCTACCGGGTGGGAGGTACCGCCCCGGAAGCCATTGTCAAATATATCAATGCCGAGGGTGAAACCGAGAAAGCCACTGTCAGCCTGCCCTGGGAGAAAACCTTTACGGTGGGGGAAAAGTTCTCCTTCAAGCTCGAAGTGGTCAACAAATCCGGCACCGGCACGGTGACCTGTGAAGCGCTGGTGGATGGGGACAGCCTTGGCAAGGGAGAAGGCGAAAGCTCCGTAAGCTGCTACGGCGACTTCCGCAAGAAGGGGAAAGAAATCAGCGCCTCGTTCTCCTGGGTGGCGAATGCCATAAAGCCCGCCACCCCCACACCGCAGGCTCCCTCTGCCGAAGACCACATCGAAAAAGGCATAGAATACGCCAGGCAGGGCAAGCTCGACGAAGCCGTCGCCGAGTTCAAAGAAGCCATCCGACTTGAGCCCGATAACGCCAAGGCTCACTACAATTTGGGGCTGGTCTACGACAAACAGGGCCAGTTTGACCAGGCCATTGCCGAATACAAAGAAGCCATCCGACTCGACCCCAATCACGTCCCGGCCCGTAACAACCTGGGAGGCATCTATTACAACCAAAAACGGTTCGACGAAGCCGCCGCCGAGTTCAAGGAGGTCATCCGCATCAAACCCGATTACGCTCTGGCTCACAGAAACCTGGGCGCCCTCTATGCCACCTTGGGCAAGAATAGCGAAGCCATCGCCGAGTTCGAGACGTATCTGAAACTCCGCCCCGATGCCCCCGACAAAGCAAAGGTGGAAGGATGGATCGCCCAACTCCAGAAGACAGCCGTGGAACTTAAAGCTGAGCACGAAAACGCCCTCGGCGGCTACAGCATCCGCTATCCCGAGGGATGGTTCTACTCCGACAAGAATGCGAACATCGTCCTGTCCGATTCCAAAGAAGCCCTGGATGCATCCCTGCAAGTTGCCCTCAAGACCTCACCGCTGGTGATTTTCTCGCCTGGTTCAGCCTCCGAAATAGCAAATACCATCAGCGCAACCAAAGCCGACGACCCTGTATTGTTGCTCAATGGATTAAACCAACTGTACAAAACCGCCACCGAAGCGGAGCCCCTGAAGGTAGACGGCAACCCTGCCGCCATAGCCTACATAGCCGATTCCTTCGATGGCACCCCCTGGGAAGGATGCCACATCATCATCCTGACAGGGGGCGATAAGGCTATGTATGGAACGGCTATGGCTCCGCCGGACAGGTGGGATGCCCTCCAGCCCATCTTGGAAGCGATGTTGAAGAGCGTGGTGATAACCAAGTAGACCGTCCCTTATCGAACTTCCGCAATGCTTGCTTTAGTAAGGCTTGCGGCCCTTATCAACTTGGCCTTGTTCATCTCTGTGCTCATCAAGCTCTTTCAGAATGAAGGGGTCGGTTTGGGGATTTTGGGGCTCATTTGCTCCCTCTATACCTTCATCTGGGGCTGGATGAAGCATAAAGAGCTGGGACTTACAAAAGTGATGGTAGCCTGGAGTGCCATCATCGTCATCCAGATGGTCCTTGGTGGCCTCTTGCAGCAGATGGCCCAGGCGCAGATGGTCCCATAATAATAGACAGACGACGAGGCCCGCTAATTAAAAACTTTAAGGAGGTGCTGGGATGAAGTACTATCGCTTAATCTTGGGTCTGGTGGCAATATGCTTGCTGCTCTCAATGGCTGCCTGTGGGCCAAAGGAGCCCATCATCGAGACTCCTGCCAAGGAGATGAACCTGTCTGCCGAAGACCTCGGTTCCGGTTGGAAGCTCGACGCCGAGCAAAACTACGACGAAATGGGCGCCGAAGTCAAGAAGTATTTCAAGGATGGCAACTTCCGCTCGTTCTCCTTAGAGGAGAAAGGGATGGCCCTGTCTCAGGTGGTATGCGCTTCAACGGTGTCCCTGGTTCAGAAAGCCGTGAAAGAGGCTGACCCTATGAAGATGTTTATGGACGGCCTCAAACAGGATTGGCCCGAAGCCACCACCGAAATCGTGGAGGCTCCCGACATCGGGGAAGAGCCGTCTTTGGGCAAACTGTCCCTCTCTATGGAAGGAGGCATCACTCTCAACGCCTGGGTGCTGATCTTCCGCAAGGCCAACGTATTGGCGCTGGTGAGCCTCATCGGAGCGGAAGATTTCGCCACCAAAGAGCTTATCACCGAATACGGCCGCAAGCTGGAGGCCAAAATCCAATAACACCTCTTAACCTCCCGCAGGTCCGACCTGCGGGAGGTTTAAGGCAAAGGGGTGGTGTACTCTACGCTCCAGAGCATCTTCCAGACGGCTCTTTACTTCTATACCCGTGATGGCCGGGTGCTGGCCGGTTTCAATCCCGAACTGCTGAGAGAGGCGATGATCAGCAGTGGTTAAGGACACCCGCCGGAAGTCCGGCTTAAGTGGGATATCCATAGC
>DRAO01000126.1 GCA_011041825.1 Chloroflexota bacterium | reverse complement strand
GCCGCCGACAGAAGGGCTGGGAGCTTAAAGCTCCCGGCTGAGCAGAGAAAGGGCGCTTCCAGCGGGCTTTCACTGCTCAGGCCGGGGCTTTTAGCCCTGGCTCAGGCTTGACCCCAGCCCTGTTGGGTTCTCCAATATGAGCGATGGCGTTTTGGCATCAAAGGAATGCCTCCGAAGCAGGGATATTTATTAAGGGAAGTTATTTCTTCGACGGCAGCTTCGCTGCCGTCGAAGAAATAACCCCCTCCTCTTCGTGCAATCTTGTAAACAAGAGCGAAATGCAAGGCTATTATGTTGCCCCAAGGTGAGGGCAAAAAAGAGAAAGGGGCGTTTTCCCACACGGCGGCTTCACCTCCGTGTGTGAAAACGTTTCTCCTCTATAGAAAGGGAGGAACGTAGACAAGAGCAAGCGTCAAGGAGGGAGAAATGACAAGGTTCGAGCTCCTGAAAGAGCTTACTTACGTGAACCAAACCAAGATAGTGCTTCTGGTTATAGATGGCCTAGGAGGATTACCCAGGGAGCCGGGAGGACTGACTGAATTAGAAGCTGCCCATACGCCAAATATGGATGCCTTGGCAGCCAAAAGCATCTGCGGGCTGCTGGACCCCATAACCCCTGGCATCACGCCAGGTAGCGGACCATCGCACTTGGCCCTCTTCGGCTATGACCCTCTGCGCTATGAAATAGGACGGGGGGTCTTGGAAGCCCTGGGCATTGGCTTCCCCTTGGAGAAAGATGACCTGGCTGCACGAGGCAATTTCTGCACGGTGGATGAAAATGGCCTGGTAACCGACCGCAGGGCAGGCCGTATCCCCACTTCCCTTAATGAGAAGTTATGTGAAGAGCTGGCGCAGATTGAACTGCCTGGGGTTAAGATTTTCATAAGACCTGTTAAAGAATACCGCTTTATGCTGGTCTTTCGGGGAAAAGGGCTTTCGGAAAAGCTCAGCGAGACTGACCCTCAAAGGGTGGGATTGGCCCCGTTGCCCGTGGAACCCTTGGCCCCCGAAGCCGAGGAAACCGCCCGTCTGGTTAACACCTTGGTGGAAAAAGCTAAGGAAATCCTGGCCTCACATCACCCGGCTAATATGGTCTTGCTGAGGGGCTTCTCCAAAGACCCCTGCCTTCCTAAGATGCAAGAAGTGTATAAGCTTAAACCTGCTGCCATAGCCACCTATCCTATGTACAGGGGCGTAGCAAAGCTGGTGGGGATGGACCTCCTCGATACGGGCGACAAATTCACCGATGAGATAAGCACGCTGGAAAGCCACTGGCAGGAATATGACTTCTTCTACGTCCACGTCAAGAAGACCGATAGCTATGGGGAGGATGGCAACTTTGACGCCCGGGTTGCCCTCATCGAGGAGATAGACCAGCACATCCCTCGGATTCTGGCGCTGGAGCCGGACGTATTCATAATAACTGGCGACCATTCTACCCCTTCGGTGCTCAGGAGTCATAGCTGGCACCCGGTGCCCGTGCTCCTGTATTCCCGTTACGTTCGGCCCGATGGCTTAGACCGATTCGGGGAGAGAGCCTGCGCCCAGGGAAGCATTGGCCGGATGCCCGCCGTGAACCTTATGACGATGGCCTTGGCCTATGCCCTCCGTCTGAATAAATACGGGGCATAAACTGGTGGATATGCGCTGAAATGCACATCAAGAAGATTGATTTAACCAATTTTCGGAATTACAACCGGCTGAGCCTGGAACTTAAGCCGGGCATCACCATACTCCAGGGAGCTAATGCCCAGGGGAAAACGAACTTCTTGGAAGCCATATACCTGTTAGCCACTACCCGCTCGCCTTTCGCCAGAAGTGACCGGGAACTGGTTAACTGGTTGGTCCTGGAGCCTCCTCTGCCCTTTGCCAAAGTGGAGGCTTTGGTTTCCAGGGGGGAGGAGGAAACCCGGCTGGAGTTGACCATCGTAGGGGAGGCCAATTCGGCGGGGGAATGGCGTTTTCGCAAAAAAGTACGCATAAACGGGGTTAACAAGAAGCTCGCCGACTTGCTAGGGTGTCTCCGAGCCGTGTTATTTTGCCCTCGGGATATTGACATAATTGCAGGAGCCCCTGAACTACGCAGGCGGTTTCTCGATATAGCCCTGTGTCAGATAGATGCCCGATATTGCAGGGCTCTCTCTCTTTACAACAGAATCGTTGAACAACGCAACCACCTGCTGAAGAGGGCTAGAGAGGGGGAATTAAGGGAAGATGAACTCCTCTTCTGGGATGAGGGCTTGGTTGAGCAGGGAAGCATTGTGACTGTAACTCGTTGGGAGGCTCTGGGGAACATCGCCCACTGGCTTCGGCGCATCCACAAGGAATTAACGGGAGGCCAGGAGGTGCTCCAGGCGGTTTACATCCCGTCCGCTTTGGATGAGCCCATTCCCCCGCCACGCCTCATTTCCCCCGCATCTGTCGAAGAAATCAAAACGGCCTTCAAAGGGCGATTACAGGCGACAAAGCAGAAGGAATTTGAACAAGGTGTGACCCTGGTGGGGCCACACCGGGATGATGTGAGGTTTATGCTGGATGGACACGATGTAGCTATTTATGGCTCACGGGGACAGCAACGCTCCGCTGCTCTCTCCTTGCGCTTGGCTGAGATGGAGTTCATTACCGCTAAGAGCGGAGATGTCCCCGTATTGCTGTTAGACGAGGTGATGTCAGAGCTAGATGCGGGGCGCCGGGGGCAGCTAATGAAGCTAATCTCCAGGGCTCACCAAGTGGTGATAACTACATTGGAATGGGAAGTCTTCCGGCAGGAATTTCTGTCCAAAGCCTCTCTGTTCACCGTCACCGAGGGTGTCATCAAACCTTATCAACGCTCATAATCTCCCCCCAGGCTTATCTCATCCAGGGCCATTTCCGCTTGCGAGGTATCTCTGCCAATACCTCCAGACCCATCTCCTCCAAATCCTCCCGGCTCCGGACCGTTTCATCCAAGTAATCTAACAGGAAGGCCAGAGCCACCCCGGCTATTAATGCCAGTATAAGCCGCAGGGGTATATCAAGCTTCTCCCGGAGGCTTCGCCCCAACGGGTAGGGAATAGCCGGGTCAATGAGCTCCACCCTTGCCTTTTGATGGCCTAATTGGGGGAAGAAATCCCCGCTATCCTGGAGGGCTTCAGTCACAGCCTGAGCAATGGCAGCTATCTGGACGGGGTTATGCCAGCTGATGTGAACGGAGAGGGTTCGGTGCTTGGTATCAGCCCCTATGGCTCCATATAAGGCTTCGGGAGGGATGTTTGTCCCCGAAGCCTGGAGCTTTTCCGCCACCCGCTGAGCGAAAGAACGACCACGGACTACTTCAGCGAGGTCATCCACCAGGTATTCCGAGGCTAGCCAGGTGTAATAACGGTCATATCCATAATACTGACCTGGATTGCTCTCAGGCACGACTCCGACTACGAAGCGCATTGTGGCTCCATAACGCACAGGGGAGGGCTTGTGGGTGATGATGCTCCCTACCAGAGTTACCAGGAGAATCAGGGCAATAAGCCAGAGGTATCTCTTGATGATGCCAAAGTAGCGGCGCAGTTCCATAGAAGTGCCTCCTGGACAGGTGTTTGGACCACAAGCTACATCAATCCACCCAGCTCTTCGATAGCCCTGCAAACCTGCTCGAGGCAGCGCTGAGGTTCTCGGAAGATTGCATCGGCATCAATATGCAGAGGTATCCACCCGGCGGCAGCCAGTTCATAGTCCTGTACGGCAGGGCGTTCTCGCATCAAGCCCGAAATCAATGGTTCTTCATCGCACATTACTGCCAGCTTCCCCTTCCGGCAGAAAAAGGCGAAGTCCACTTCCTTCTCCTCCTCCTCCCCCATCACCAGGTACCGCCTTTCAGCGGGTAAGCCATTGTCCCTGAAAAGCTCCCACAGGATTTCCTCCGCTTCACCCCCACACCAGAGGTCATTTATCTCCCGGGCTTTGAGCAGTTTCCCCAGGGTAGTAGGGATAAAAGTGATGCGACGGAGACGGCGGCTGGGGACAGGGTGAGGCAACTTCTGTAGAGGGCCAATTTCCACCTTATAATACCACTCCCGGGCTCTAGGATGGTCAGCCTCTTGGGGCAGGAGTTCCTCCCGCCGGACCAGCCGATAGCGTTTGACGGGAGCATAATAGTTTATGGCCCATTTTTCCGGGCCGAAGGTTTTGGTCTGGTAGAAAGCCAGATATTCAGCACCAAGCCGAGAAGGAGCTCTCTTCACCGGAATCCGATACCATCCTTCGGTGCGGGCTATTTCAAAATCCCTGAGGTTATTCATCACCACCACCAGCACCGGAGCCATCTCATCAAATTCCATCGAATTCCTCCGGGGCAAATTTCCTCAAATCATCTCTCAGCCGTAGCAAAGCTAAATCCTTGGCTTTTGCCTCCAACATCACATCAAAATCGCCCAATCCTGCGTTCTTAGCCATCTTGCAGAAAGCAATGAATTCAAAGGGATTGATGAAGTCGGCATGCTCGGTGGTTTGGGGAGGGCGGGCTTTCCTCCTGACCTGGCCGGAAGCGGTGTCTGAAAGCTTTACCAACTTCATAGCAGTTCGGGGTGAGCTGAAGTGGATTTTAGGCCGGACACCCTCGGGCCAGCTTTGCAGGCACTTCGCCAGGGCTTCGGTGAGCTCCATCCCATCGGGGTTATTGAGAAAGTGCAGGTAATCGAACACCAAGGGGATTCCCGTGCGCTTATGCACCCACCCTATGTCCGCTACCGAAAACCTGCTATCATCGTTCTCCAATGCCAAGCGACGGCGGGTTAGCTCAGGGAGTTTCTCCCAACGCAGGGCAAAACGTTCCAGGGCAAGCCTTTTATTGCCATAAGCTCCCCCTATGTGCACCACCACCACTCCTTCGGGCCCTGCCCCCATTGCATCGAGGATGCGAGCTAACGTTGTGAGCCATCGGGTGCCCCTGGATGCCAATGTTTCATCCGGAGAACTCAGGTTTACATACGAGGGGGGATGGAAGGAGAGGCGTAGCCCCTGGCGTTGAGCCATCTGCCCCACTGCTTCAAGCTCTTGCAGGCACTCATCAACCTGATTGTGAAACTGCGGCAAGCCGGGGTGAGCTACGTAGGGTGCCAGCTCCGAGGAGAGCCGATACATCGTGATTCCCTGGCGTTCAAGGTAGAGGAAGATGTCCCGCACATAAGCCAGGCTTACGCTCAGGTGGGGGTTGTTCTGCCAACGGCGAGAATCGTGGGATTTTAAATTCGGCTGTCCCAGCACTTTAACGGCAAACCCTAGACGCAAAGCCCCTTTCTTGCCCCCCTTTCTTGAACGGTAGCACTGCCTTTAACCATAGTTGGTAATGCTGCCCCACGGTGGAGGCCAGGCAGAGAGAAGCCTCTTGACCTCCAGTCGGGTAAATTATACTATGAACCGGGTAAGTAACGCAAGCCAAAGAGAAAGTCGAAAAATTGCCACTTGCCCTCCTCACCCAAATGGGGTAAAATAACTGCACTAAAGTCTCAGGCGGCTAAATGCAGGCCACCGGGGGAGGCAAAGGTGGAGCTTATCGGCATTTTTGTCACCTCATTTATCGTAGGGCTTTCGGGAGCTATGTCGCCAGGACCTCTAAGCGCCATTGCCTTTACCGAAGGCCCCAGGTCGGGAAAGTGGACTGGCACTATGCTGGCTGTGGGCCACGGCTTGGTGGAGGGGCCTCTTGTGATTGCTATTGCCTTTGGATTTGGAGAATGGCTCAGGAAACCAAGTGTGGGTTCCATTATTGGCATCGCAGGCGGGTTGGTGCTGGCCTGGATGGGCTGGGGTCTGATCAAAGGAGCCTGGCAAAAGAGCATTTCCCTGAAGGAGTTATCCGCAAAAGAACCCCCAGCCGCCCTGAGGGTTGGGCTTGTCCCTGCGGGGATACTCTTAAGCGTATCCAACCCCTATTGGAGCCTGTGGTGGGCTTCCATAGGAGCGGGGTTCATTTTAGCGTCCTGGAAGTACGGGGTAGTAGGGTTGGCGGTATTCTACCTGGCCCATTGGCTGACCGATTTCTCGTGGCTAACCGCCCTTAGTTTTCTGACTGCCTCGGGCCGCAAGGCCATAAGCGATAAGGTTTACCGGGCGATATTGTTTGGGTGTGGGCTCTTCCTCCTTGCCTTTAGCCTCTACTTCCTGTACTCCGGCATACGCTTCGCCAGGCAATAGTTTCGTTCGCTCCCGAGTAAATAGTAGAACGAGAAGGGAATGGCCTTTCAGCGTGGGAGAGACGCCTCCAAAACAGGGATTTTAAGGAAAGTTATTTCTTTGACGGCGGCCTCGCCGCCGTCAAAGAAATAACCCCTCCTTTTGTGCGGTTTTGTTATTCGAGCACGATGCTGGAACCAGCAGGGAAAGGGGTGACTGCTTCACCAAAAGCTTCCCGGAGAAATGCTATGGCTTTGTTGCCAGTGCAGTGGTTGACATATAGCTTTGGAGGCCCGTAATCCCTCAAAACCTCCACCACCCTGTTGAGGTGGGCTTCATCGGCCTCCTGGAGGTGTAATCCCCCAAGGATAGCCTTGATGGGCTTCTCGAAAACCCTGTCCACATGGTAGATGGTGTTCAGCAGCCCAGCGTGACAGCACCCGCATATCACCGCCAATTCATCTCCCAACTCTAACACCAAAGCCATATCATCCTTATAAGGGTCGGGGGTTATCCTTCCCCTTGACCTCACAAAATGGCGCTCGCTGCGGCCCTCGGGTTCAGGCCTTTCGCTTATCTCCCCACTGGTCCATACCCCTGGCACCACTTCTACGGGTTCGCTATCCAGATATAGCTGCACCCGCAGGATCATAACCGCCTGGCTGAGAGGTAAACTCACATCCCTGAGCCTATCGCCTTTGAGCGAAAGCCGCTGGGTAAATATATCCGGATGGGCATAAACGGGTATCTCAGGAGAGCGCTCCAGCAGCATCGCTAATCCACCTGTGTGGTCCCGGTGGGAATGGCTCAACACAATAGCGGAGAGCCCTTCTGGCTCCACTCCTACCTTGGCGAGGTTGTTCAGTATCACTTTGCCGCTGGCCCCGGTGTCGAAGAGGACACGCCTTCCCGAAGTTTCTATCAAAAATGAGAGGCCATGTTCAGCTATAAAGCCGGAATTAGGCAGGGATGTGTCATCAACCACACAGGTGACCTTCATTGTCATCCTCCTGTCTTAAGCCTCTTTATGGCGTATGGCAACAGGTTTACCAGGTCACCAGCCACTGGCCCAGCATCGCCCTTCTCCTCCCGAACCATCTCGCCTGCCAGGCCATGGACATAGGCTCCCACCACGGCTGCCCGAAGGGGTTCCAGCCCTTGGGCCATAAAGCCAGCGATGGCACCAGCTAGCACATCACCGCTTCCTGCTGTGGCCAAAGCCGGGTTGGCAAATGGGTTTACGTAAACCATACCATCGGGCGAGGCTATGCAAGAATAGGCCCCTTTGAGAAGCACAACCTGCCCCCATTCCTCTGCTTTTTCCCGGGCCAGCTCTATCCGCTGTTTCTGGACCTCCTCCGACTTCATACCTGTAAGGCGGCCCATCTCTCCCGGATGGGGCGTGAGCACGTTTACTCCCTCCAGCCCCTCCCACCACTTCGGAAGCTTCGCCAGGGCATTGAGCCCATCAGCGTCTATCACCAACGGAGGCAGAGGGGGCAATGGCGACCCCTCTCCCCCGCTGACAAAGCCAACCTTCCCCTTGTTCCGCCGCCTTTTAACCAATTGATGCACGAATTCCACCGTCTGTTCATCCTGGCCCAACCCGGGCCCCAGCAGAAGCACATTGTAAGAAGGCCATCTCTCGGCCAGGATTTGCAAAGCATCGGGGGTGATTACCCCCATATCTTCAGGGAGGAGGAGGTAAGTGGCCTCGGCCAGGCGGGAGGCCAGGATGCGATGCAGGGACAAGGGTATAGCCATTGTCACCAAGCCCGTCCCCACCCTCGTTGTTGCCGCTCCGGCCAGGTAAGCCGCCCCGGTGTAGTTGGTGGAGCCTGCCACCACCAGCACTTTGCCAAATGTACCTTTGTGGCTCCCCAACGGGCGAAGGGGCAGCCATTGGCGAACCATCTCGCTTGAAACCAATTCTAAGCTGATGTCGGCGGCTGCCTCCGGGGGGATGCCTATATCAGCCACCAGGAGTTCGCCCACGTATTCCGCCCCGGGGAACAGAAAATGCCCCCGCTTGGGGAAACCGAAGGTAACGGTGATGTCAGCCGGGATGGTGGCGGGGTCAGCTGCGCCTGTGGAGCCATTCACCCCCGTCGGGATGTCCACAGCCACGATGAAGGGCTTAAGCTTTGGGGGAGGGGAAGGTTTTATGGGAACGATGGTGGATTTTTCAACCTGTGTCCTCCGCTTGGCCCTCTCCTCCCCCAAGGCACACAGGATGTCCTTAAGCATCCCTTTTATGGGCCGAGACAATCCCGTCCCCAGGAGGGCGTCAACCACTATGTCGGCTTTGGCTAACAGGGAACGGAGGTTTCGGAGTTCACCATCTTCTTGATTCCACACCAGAGGTATGCCGTCATCCTGAACCCGCTGGAGGACCCGGTCTCCTTCGGGCTTCCTCTTCCAGAGGTAGACGTGGACCTTCACCCCTGCTTTCGCCAAGTAATGGGCTGCCACCAATCCATCACCGCCGTTGTTGCCCGGTCCCACCAGGACCAAAACGGCTTTGGGAGGAGGCTTAAGGGAGAGGATGGCCTGGGCCGTGGAGTAGCCCGCCTTTTCCATCATTCTGTCCACGGTTATGCCCGCAGCCACGGCCTTTTGTTCGAGGGCTGCCATCTCTTCATTGCTGACCACTTTCATTGGCATTTCCTCACAATCCCTCGTGCTTCCAGGTTTCTCATCACGCTTTTAACATCGTCGGCATCGGTCTCGATGCCCGCATTCCCCAGGATTTCCAAGATTTGGGGAATGGTTTTGGGCGTATCCAGGTTAAGGATGATGGTACGGACCTTCAATGAAGGGCCTGCCAGGGGTAAGGCCGCTTCGGGCGAGGCAAAAGAAGGGGCCAGTTCATAGGCCAGGACACTGGGCTTGGATGGCAGCTTTAATTCTATCAGGCCCTCAGCCACGAGGGAGTTTATCAGGTTACAGAGCTGCCTAAACCCAAGTCCTGTCTCATTTGCCAGTTGTCGGAGGTTCTTCCTACCATCCACAGCTCTGAGCAAGGCTACGATTTCTGGCCGAAGCTCCACTGCCTTGCCAGGGCTGGGGAGGAGGACGGGGATTGCTTCAGGGGGAGAAGGCACCGCAGCGACCTCAGGGGATTTCTCCCCTTCTTCCGTGACAGTTGAAAACATATTCTGCAACCGCCGGGCCAGATGGAGCAGGACCCCTTCCTTCTCCGGGCTTTCCATAGCGAGCACCCAACGGGCGCTTATCTTGAAGACAAAGAGCCTCCGCCCCTCTATCAGGCTTTTGACCTGATAGTCTCCTACATCCCACAGCCCTGCGCTCGCCTTGATTATCTTGAGGGCCAATTGCTCAACTTCCTGGGGAAGGGTGGAGACAAGTTCGTTACCCTCTCCGTTAAGGAGGGCAAAATATGTACCAGCAGGAATATACCCGGAAGCCTTGGTCAGGAATTCCTCAAGGGTCATAACTCCTCCTCAAAGGGTCAAGTCTCTGGAAGTCCTTCTTCAATCAGGGGTACTTCTATGGTGACTCTGGTCCCCTTGCCGAGGCTGCTTTGAACCTGCAATTGGCCTCCCACGGCCTGTATATTCTCCTGTATAGATGCTATAGTTGGTGATTGAGAGGGGGACAGCACCTTGGTGTCAAAGCCTATCCCATTATCCTCCACAATGGCCGTCACCCTATCATCGGCGATGTCAATGTGAATCTGCACTTGGGAGGCATTGGCGTGTTTGTTCACATTATTCAGAAGCTCCTGGATGGCTCTGAAGAGGATGACTTCTAGGTAAGAGGCGAGCTTGCGTTCTTTACCGGTCAGGGTGAACAGGGTTTTTATGCCGCTTTTGTTTTCAAACTCCTGAGCATAACGGCGGAGGGTGGGGATGAGGCCCAGGTCATCGAGCATCATCGGGCGGAGGTTGAAGATGAAGCTGCGCACTTGCTGGAAGGTCTCATTGGCCGCCCGCTTGAGGTTTTCGAGTTCCTCCCGGGCCTTTGCCCTATCTCTGCTGAAGAGTTTCTCGCAGATTTCGGCCTGAAGGATGAGGTTGGTCAAGGCCTGAGCAGGGCCATCGTGCATCTGACGGGCCAGAGCCCGCCTCTCTTTCTCACGGGCTTCGATTATGCGGATCATCATCTCACCGGTGAGCATCTTCGGCACAGGAGCCGAGGGAAGCCCTTTGGTACGAAGCTGCTCGCCCAGCTCCATAAGCCTGCGCAGATGCCTGGCATAGCGCTCCATACCCTGCTGCTTGGCCTGGAGCTGCTCCATCTGCCCCCTCATCATAAAGAGCCTCATCTGCACGGCTTGGGCTTGTTTGTAGGTATTATGGATAACCCGAGGGGGATAGCTATCCAGATTGGCCTCCATTTGCCGTATCTTCCCCATCAGCTGAGTGTTCTGCCGGGTGAGCTTATCCACCTCGGCCATACTCTGGCGCAGCAGGATGTCCATCTCCTTCAGTTCTTTCTGGACCTGCTCATACTCCCGGGCACTGTCCTCCAAGAGTTTCTGGAAATCCTGCCAGAGGACACCTGTATCCATAACTTCATCTCCCCCTGATATCTTCGAGCCTTATCCATCCCCTGCGGATAGCATAGAGGACTGCCTGAGTGCGGTCGTTGACGGCCAGCTTGCGGAGGATGGAGGAAAGGTGGTTTTTCACCGTCTGTTCGCTGATCTTAAGGGTGTAGGAAATCTCCTTGTTGCTATATCCCCGGGCCACATAGTGGAGGATTTCCATCTCCCGGGGCGAGAGAGGTTTAAAAAGGCTATCGGATTCCCCGCCCAATTCAGCCGCCAGCCTCTCGAACTGCTTCAGCAGCCAAGAGGCGACTTCGGGCTTTCCCATAACTTTATCGCCTATTACGTAATGGCCTTGAGCCACCATCCGGATGGCCCTTACCATCTCTTCAGGGCTGACATCTTTGTAGAAATAAGCAGCCGCCCCAGCCCGTAAGGCATGGAAAAGCTGGTCTTCGGCGTCAAAGGCGGTGATGACGATGACTCCGGTGTCAGGGTTGATGACCTTTAGCGCCCTGGTGACCTGAAGGCCATCAAGGGAAGGGAGGTTTATATCAACGATAGCTACACTAGGCTTGTACTGCTTGGCCAGCTTAAGCGCCTCTTTACCATCGCCCGCCTCGGCAACCACTTCCATATCTTCTTCTGCTTCTATAACATATCTGAGCCCCTGGCGGTAAAAGGGATGGTCATCAACCAGCATTACCTTTATCTTCATCGCCTCCTCCGTGAGGAGTGCGAGGCCACTAGAGGGCAAAAGGGATGCGGATTTCTATTTTGTTCATAGCTTTTTCGCCGCTGTAGAAGCGCAACTCTCCGCCCAACCAGCGGGCTTGTTCCAGCATTACGATTAATCCGGAGAATGCCTCAGGTTTCTTCTCGTCAAAGGGAGCACCGTCGTTAAGGATGGTGAAGACAAGGGTTTGAGGTTCAAACGCAAAGTTTATCTCGATGTTGGAAGCCTCCGCATCCCGGTAGGAATACAGAAGGGCTTCCTGAATGATGCGGAAAAGGGTTAGCGTCAGGATAGTTGGCAGTTTCTCGGGCACTCCCTGAAGGTTAACCTTAACATTAACCGGCAGCCCGGAGAAAGAGTGCTCCACAAAATACGTGATGCCCTCCCTAAGCCCCATCTTTACAAGGTCACCCACCGGCTGCACCCACATTAGCAATCTCTTCAGGTCTCTTACCCCCCTATCCAGGGAATCCCTGAGCGCCTGCAATCCTTCCCTGGTCTCCGGGGGCAGGTCTTCCACCAATTTCAACAAGGAGCCAATTTCAATGGCTGTATCCGCCAGCACAGTGCCTATTTCCTTTAGGAACTTGAACAATCCGGCCTTCTCCCGTTCCATTATGTCTGCAAAAGCGGCCAACTCCCTGCGCACCGAGAGAGGGAGCTTGCTTTCCCCCTTTATTCCCAGGATTCTGGCCGCTTCGCTAAGGGTGATGAAAGCTTCCTCATTGGATATTTCACCCGTCCTCAATGCCCTCCGGAGCTCCAAGAGACGTCCCTCTAGGGAGTCCAATAAATCCATTACTTCCCGATCCAGATGCTCATCTGACATATCTCAAGACCACCTCTTGATACTTTTTCCTTAAGTATACCACCAACGTTCCCCTTGCGCAACCACTTTCCCAGATATAGTTGACATTAACTCCATTTGCTTCTATAATGCTTCTACGGAAATTGCGGCAAGATATGGCTTTTGGAGGAGTCGCTATGTTTATATGCCATTACACGGAGGTTCCTGCCGAGAAGATAGAAGGCATTTCAGGGGTCACTGTGCGATGGCTCATAGGCAAGAAAGAGGGAGCCCCGAACTTCTCCTTCCGTATCTTTGAGATGGAACCCGGGGCGGTAATCCCGCTCCATAACCACGACTGGGAGCACGAGGTCTTTGTGTTAGCCGGGCAAGGGACGGTGAAAGTTGCGGATGAAGAAGCCCTTGTCAAGGAAGGTGATTTCATCTTCATTCCCCCTGGGGTGGAGCACCAGTTCATCAACGGGGGAGATGAGGTCTTTCGATTCATCTGCATAATCCCTCTGAAGGGTGATACGAGGCCCTGATGAAGAAAGAGCACAACAGCCTCCACAACCTGGGCATCCTCATCGCTACCTCCTTCCTGGGAGGGATGCGATTCAATATGGTACGGGCTGTATGGCAACCCTTTGTGCTCAGCTTAGGCGCTTCGATGCCGGTGCTGGGCTTCTTAGAGGGGTTGGCCGGGCGTAGGGGTCTTATCACTGCCATCATCCAACCCCTGAGCGGGTGGTTTTCCGACCGCCAGGGCCGTAAGCCTTTCGTGGCGGTGGCTAATCTGATGGCCATCATCTCCCTTGTCTTCTGCATCTTCGCCGACCAGATAGGGACGTGGTGGCCCCTCCTCCCGGCGACGATTGCCCTCGGGCTCATAGGCATCTCCAAGCCAGCTCGGGATTCGATGACGGCGGAATCTGTTGAGAGAAAGGCCCTTGGGACGGCCTACAGTGCCGTGATGATGGCCTTCATCGTCCCCGGCATCTTCGCCCCGGTGATAGGTGGTTTCATCGCCGAAAAATGGGGCTTTACCCCCCTCTTCATCATAGGCATAGCTCTGGAATGTGTGGCCCTGGTGCTGGTGCTGCGTTTCCTACAGGAGACTTTGAACAACAGCTCCGCCGTGAAAGTTCCCTCCCCAAACCCCTCTGTACATCTGGCAGAATTCAGAACCCTGTGGAGGGACATCTTCAAGCGGACAATGATACCCCCTTCCGACCTCAAGGGCTTCTACATTGCTACTGCGGTAGATGCCTTTGTGTGGGGTCTGGGGGCAGGCATCCTCTATGGGATGCTTCACAAAACCTATGGGTTCAGCCTGGCCCAATTAGGGCTTATGTCCAGCGTTCTCTCAGGAGTTTGGGCAATCTCGCAGATGCCCATAGGAAAGCTGGTGGACACTCTCGGAGCCAAGGTGTTCCTCATTGCATCTGAAGTGCTCGGCATAGCCGTAGTTGTGGGCTGGATTACCTCCACCTCCTTCCGGGCCTTCCTGATACTTCAGGTAGGATGGGCTCTCGTAGCAGCTACCTGGGTTCCAGCGATGCTCACTTTCCTGGCCCACCGTGTCCCTTCAGACGAGAGGGCCGAGGCAATGGGGAAAATGGCTGCCTTCAGGGGGATTTTCTCCTTCCCGGCCCCCTACATCGGAGGCTTGCTCTACGACCTATGGGGTATCCGAGGCCCTCTAGAGGCCAATCTGATAGGAGTGATTGTGGCTTTAATGCTGATAATAGCGCTGGTGAGGGAATAAAACCTCTGAAAGCTATCTTTTGACGGTGGCTCCACCATCGTCGAAAGATAAACAAACCATCCTTACTGAGGAGGGTGAGAGATGAAAGGGCTAATGCTTTCCGCCAAATGGGAACCTCGTCCGGATTACAAGGTATCCGAATTTGAGAAGACCACAGGCAAAGCCATCACCGGTTCCAGCATATGGCGCCATCCCAAGCTGGAGATCAAAGAGGTAGAAGACCCCAAGCCCGGCCCCGACGATGTGCTCATCCGGGTGAAAGCCTGTGGCATCTGCGGCTCTGACATCCACTTCTACGAGACCGACGATGAAGGCTACATCCTTTACCCCGGCCTCACCAAATTCCCCACCATCATTGGCCATGAATTCTCAGGCGTCGTGGAGGAAGTGGGCGAGAATGTCAAATACCTCAAGCCCGGGGATATGGTCACCTCCGAGGAGATGATATGGTGCGGCTATTGTACCCCCTGCCGCAATGGGTTCCCCAACCACTGTGTGAACCTGGAGGAAATCGGCTTCACCATCCCGGGGGCTATGGCCGAATACATTGTGGTGGGAGCCAAGTATTGCTGGAAGATTGACGCCATTGCCGAGCGCTATGGCGACGAAGAGAAAGCCTTTGAAGCCGGGGCGCTGGTGGAGCCAACCAGCGTGGCCTACAACGGCATCTTTGAGCGGGGAGGTGGGTTCCGCCCCGGGGCATACGTGGTGGTGTACGGGACCGGCCCCATCGGCCTGGCAGCCATTGCCCTCTCCAAAGCCGCTGGTGCGGCTAAGGTCATCGCTTTCGAGCTATCGGAGGTGCGCCGCAAGCTGGCGAAGAAGCTGGGTGCCGATTACGTGTACAACCCCCTCGAAGTGACGCCTCACGAGGTGGTGATGGAGCTCACCAATGGCGAAGGGGCTGATATGCACATCGAGGCAGCCGGCGCTCCTCACAAGACTGTGCTCGAGATGGAGAAGTCCCTGGCCATCAACGGCAAAATCGTTCAGATTGGCCGGGCAGCCCAGCGAGTGCCTATGTACCTGGAAGCCCTTCAGGTGCGCCGCTCCCAGGTCTTCGGTGCTCAGGGGCACTCCGGCCACGCCATCTTCCCCAGCGTCATCCGGTTGATGGCTGCGGGGCTGGTGGATATGACCCCCATCATCACCTCCCGCTTCCCGCTGGATAAGGCCCTCGACGCCCTGGAGAAGGCCACCAAGCGGGAAGATGGCAAGATTATGATAAAGATGTAGCAATGGCCCCCTGAAAGGTGTTTTCGTTCGGTGGCGAACCCACCGAACGAAAACACCTCCCCTTTTGTGGGGGTGGAGGAGGGTGTCGAAAAAGCATTTTTTGAAGTGTTTTCTCGTGCGGGGGTGAAGGCGCCGCACGAGAAAACACCCCTTTTTCTATGCTTAGCTTGCGGAATTGATTTCAACCCCGGAGTTTTTCAACCCACTAGGGTGTTGAAAAATTG
>DRAO01000102.1 GCA_011041825.1 Chloroflexota bacterium | reverse complement strand
ATAATCGAACTGCAGAGCGGACTAAGGAGGTTATGGAGCGGCGTGCTGTAGGCAAGAACATCGTGGCCGGCTATACTATTGAAGAGTTCGTGGGTTTGCTGAAAACCCCTCGCAAGATTATGATGATGGTCAAAGCCGGTCCCCCCGTGGATTCTGTGATCGAGCAACTCAAACCCCACCTGGAGCCAGGCGACATCCTCATTGACGGGGGCAATTCCTTCTTCGGCGATACCGAAAGGAGGGGGAAGGAACTGGCCGCTCTGGGCATCCACTTCATCGGCACCGGCATTTCTGGCGGCGAATATGGCGCTCTCTACGGCCCCAGCATTATGCCCGGCGGTCCGAGAGAGGCCTACGAACAGGTCGAGCCCATCTTCAAGGCCATCGCCGCCAAGGTGAATGGCGACCCCTGTGTGACCTACATCGGGCCACGAGGGGCGGGGCATTACGTCAAGATGGTGCACAACGGCATCGAATACGGCGATATGCAGCTCATCGCCGAGAGCTATGACCTGCTGAGCCGTGGGGCGGGCCTCTCGGCTGCGGAGTTGCATCGCATCTTTGCCGACTGGAATCAGAGCGAGCTCTCGTCGTACCTCATCAAGATTACGGCAGACATCTTCGCCAAGGTGGACGAGGAGACCGGCAAGCCACTGGTGGATCTCATCCTGGACGAGGCCAAGCAAAAAGGCACCGGCAAATGGACGGCGCAGAATGCCCTCGACCTAGGGGTGCCCACGCCAACCATCAACATCGCTGTGGTAGCACGCATCATCTCGGCCTATAAGGAGGAGCGGGTGAAGGCCTCGAAGGTGCTTTCCGGCCCCTCGCCTCGATACAAGGGCGACCTGGAGCGCCTCATCCGGGCAGTGCGCGCCGCTCTTTACGCAGCCAAGATATGCTCATATGCCCAAGGCTTTGCCCTCCTCCGGGCTGCCAGTACGGAATACGATTACAACCTGCCCCTGGCCGAGATTGCCCGCATATGGCGGGGAGGCTGCATCATCCGAGCACAGTTCTTGGACAAGATCCGAGCGGCCTTTGAGCGGGACCCCGAACTACCGAACCTGCTCCTCGATCCGGAATTTGCGGAGGCGGTGCAGAGCCGACAGGATGAGTGGCGCTTCGTCGTACAGACGGCTGTGGAGTTGGGCATCCCCTGTCCGGCTTTCGCCGTCTCGCTGGCCTACTACGATGCCTATCGGAGTGAGCGCCTTCCGGCTAACTTGATCCAGGCTCAGCGTGATTACTTCGGCGCACACACTTATCGGCGCATAGACAAAGAAGGCTCGTTCCACACGGAGTGGATGGCGCAAGGGTAAGGGTTTTCTATAAAATAGATTTTGGGTGAAAGGAGGGGAGTATGGGCCGACCACGCAATGTCGTTATTGCCCAATCCGGCGGGCCATCGCCGGTAATCAACAACTCCCTGCGTGGCATTATCGAGACATGCCGCTCTATGCCCGAGTACTTCGGCACAATCTACGGCGGGCTTAATGGCATCGAGGGGATATTGAAGGAGGAACTCCTCGACCTTTCGGCACAGGATGAGGAGGAAATCCGCCTGCTGAGGGTCACGCCTGCCGCTGGCGCTATCGGGACGTGCCGCTACAAGCTCCGATATGAAGAGGACTTCGAGCGGGTTGTCGAGGTCTTCAAGGCCCACGAGGTGGGTTACTTCTTCTACATCGGCGGCAACGACTCGATGGATACGGCATATAAAATCTCCAAATTGGCCCACGAAAGGGGCCTCGACCTGGTTGCCACTGGCGTTCCCAAGACGATAGACAATGACCTGGGGGATACGGAGTTCAAGCTGATTGACCACACGCCCGGCTATGGCAGCGTGGCCCGCTATTGGGCTCTCTATGTCCAGAACGCCAACCAGGAGAACGCTGGCTCCTGGCCATCTGATCCTGTGCTGGTGTTGCAGGCGATGGGGCGCAAGATAGGCTTCATCCCCGCCGCTGCTCGCTTAGCCGACCCCGACCGGGAGATGCCGCTGTTGATCTTTCTCAGGGAATCTGGTCTCACCCTGGAGGAACTGGCCGATCGGGTCAACGATATGCTCCGGGAGAGGGGACGTTGCATAGTCGTCATCAGCGAGGGCTTCCCGGTGGGGGATATTGGCGAGCGCAAGGACGCCTTCGGCCATGTGATGTTCTCCTCCAGCCAGATGACTGTGGAGCGGATTGTGGTCAATTACCTTAACGAAGTAGGGCTGGCGGCACGAGGCGTAGCACGGGGCAATGTCCCGGGCACCGATCAGCGTGATAGCATCATCTATGCCTCGACGGTGGACCTGGAGGAAGCCTATAAAGTCGGGCAAAAGGCCGTGCAGATTGCCGTGGAAGATGGCTCCGGCTATATGGCCACCATCCTGCGGGATCCAGGCCCGATTTACCACGTCCGCTACGATAAGGTACCGCTAGAGGTGGTGGCCAACTCGGAGCGGGCTTTCCCCGAGGCCTGGATTGCTCCCAGCAGGACAGATGTAACGGATGACTTCGTGCGCTATGCCCGCCCTCTCATCGGCGATGACTGGCCGAGCGTCCCCTTAGAAGACGGACGGCAGCGCTTCGCCCGTCTTAAGCCCATCTTCGCCGAAAAGAAGCTTCCTCCTTATGTGCCTCGGGCCTATCGGACAAGCTGACGAGGGGCTTTCGAGCCCGGTCACTCAGGCGGATACGGCCCGTGAGCTGGGGTGTGAATTTCTGCATTTCTTCGGGGGCGGCATCGCGGCGCTCGAAGAAATGTCCTTTTTTCTTAATCCGGATGCCGGACACTTTTAACCTAGAGCGGCAGCGGCACATAGCGGGAATGGAGCGGGAATGGAGGATGAAATGTGCGAGTACTGCGGCTGTGACCATACTTCGCTGAGATGCCCCAAATGCGGGGGGGCGATGATTCTCATCAACAACCGCCCTGTTTGCCCTTCCTGCGATAATCCTCATACGGCGGGGGAAGGCCATCATCATCACGAGCATCATCACTCAGGTGAACCGGGAGGCAAATCCGATAAACTGGCACGGCTTCGCTTCCTGCTTCCCTATTGGATTGAGCACAATGCGGAGCACGCCTCCAAATTCCGGGAGTGGGCTGCCGAAGCCCGAGGGATGAAATTGGATTCGGTAGCCGCTCACATTGATGAAGCCGTTGAGATGATTGAAGCCTGTAACAAGGCCCTGAACAAAGCCCTCGAAGCATTGGAAGGGTAGCCAGCGCCTGTGGTGGAGAAAGCCATCCTGGGGGAGAGGGTGAAAAGCCTCTTTCCCTTCCGTGGATGAGTGCACAATGGAGGAAGTAGCTCGAAAGAATGCGTGTGCTGGATGCAAGGAAAATCCTCCGGGAGAAAGGAATAAGGCCCAGGAAAAGCCTGGGCCAAAATTTTCTGGTCAGCCCCCGGGGGCTAAGGGCTATTTTAGAGGCTGCTGAGCTCAGGGATAGCGATGTTGTGGTGGAGATAGGCGCTGGCATCGGGACCCTGACCGTGCCTTTGGCCGAGAGGGTCGGGAAAGTCATAGCCGTTGAGATTGACCGGAGATTGGTCGAAATACTGGAGGAGATATGCGCCGGTTATCCTAACGTGCTGTTAGTGCAGGGGGACGTGCTCGATTTCAGCCTCCGGCAGCTGCTGGAACAGGGAGGTTGCCCACAAGGCCCCTGCAAAGCCGTTGGCAATCTCCCTTACTATGTAACTTCAGCTATTTTGCGCCACTTCCTGGAGAATACCCCCAGGCCATCCCTGATGGTGGTGACGGTGCAGAAGGAGGTAGCTCAGCGGATGGCGGCATCCCCAGGTGAGATGAGTTTGCTTTCGGTGAGTGTGCAATTTTACTCAAAACCCCGCATCGTATGTCACCTTCCGGCAGGGGCTTTCTACCCCCCGCCGGAGGTGGATTCCGCCGTGGTAAAGCTGGAAGTGCTCCCGGACCCCCGGTTGCCCCCTGAGGAGGAGCAGGTTTTCTTCCGCATCGTCAGGGCGGGGTTTGGCGAGCGCCGGAAAACCTTGCGCAATTCCCTCAGCCGGGGGTTAAACCTGCCGGTAACCCAGGTAGAAGAGGCCCTTGCTGCCGCCTCTATAGACCCGCAACGTCGTGCTGAATCCCTGAGCGTGGAGGAGTGGCTGGCCCTGTACGAGAAATTAAGGGTGAACCTCCAGGCTCACCAGCGGCTCAGCAAATAAGGCTTGAGCTGTTCAAAGATGCGGGCCTGGCGCTGGACAACCTGCTCTTCAAAAGTGGCTGAATCCAGATCCCGGCTCTCCACCACTAAACCAGCCGTGCGACCGTAGTACAAAGGTGTCATCGCCGTGATTATTTCCTCAGGTGAAGCTTCCAATCGTCTGCAAGCCCCCCTCTTATTGTAGGCCACAGCGAAGTCGTACACGACCTTGGCCCACAGTTCGGCGGGGAAGGCGTAATCAGCCTCCGGCAAGCTTGCAATGCGTTTCACCTCCGCCAGGTTCTCAGCAGCCAGGATGCTGCTCCACAACTCCTCCAGCTCCTCCAGCCCCTTCCTGAGCTTCTCAATCATCGCTGAAAGGGTTACCTTCACAGGCTCTGGTTCTTGCTTTAAAGGTTCGCCATAAAAGGGGGTGGAATGGGTCTCGGTCACCCCTTTCCAGTGCTCTTCGTAAAGGCTCATAAGGGAGAACAGGGTTCCTACCACTTGGCGGAACATAGGCCCTAAGGTGATGGCGGGGTCCTTAACATCGTGGATTTTCACCCCAAGATGGGCCTGGCAGACCTTAGCCCCTTCGCATACTGCTGTGGTGGTCATCCATATATCTATGCCAAAGCGAGCTACATCGGTCTCCCAAACGGGCTTCCCAAGGTAATTTTCCAATAGCTGAGGCGATATTCCAAAGTCGCCACCGATGGGTTGGCGGATGTCCAGGCCATAAAGGGCTCTGGTCATCGGGTAGCAGATATTATTCGTAATGGTGGCGTCGTATTTATGGCGGATGTAGTAGGGTGCGACATAATCGCACAGACCCTTAACGATGGGGCCAGCGAGCCGCTCAATCCACCAAGGGGCGATGCTGCGCAGGTCTGAATCCACAACCACGCAGACTTTCACCTCCAAGGCTTTGGCAATGGCAAAGATGGTGCGGAAAGCACTGCCCTTGCCTGATGGCCCCACATATTGGGTTACAATTTTCTCCACCCCGGATGGCACGGGGGCTTTGCTTGCCACCTCCATCGTGCCATCGGGAGAGCCGCCGTCAGAGTTGACCACTACAGCTTTGAAATCCGGGAAGTAACGGGTCATCCCCTCGGCAGCAGTGCTCACCACGTGAGCGATGGTGCCGGCATTGTTGTAACTGGGTATGCCCACCAGGATATCAGCCCGGCCTATCTCTTCTATTCGCTGAATGACTTCGTCACGGAGAAAAGCGAAATGCTCCATTCAATGCCTCCTCAAGAGATTTGTTTTGTTATTTGGGAGAAAGTTTTAGTTCAGAAGGAGAGATTGTTGTTTTTGACGGCAGCTTCGCTGTCAAAAACAACAGGAGTTTCTTCAATTTTTCCTCTAGGACTTCCAGGGAAAAGTGCTCTTTCCCCAGGCGGAAATTCCAGTCTGTTACCCCCCTGCATTTCTCGGGGTTATCGAGAAGGTAACGGACTTCTTCGACGGTTTCATCGGTGATGCGGCCATCTATTTCCACAAATTTGAACCCCTTTGGGGCGATGTCCGCCACGTAGACCGGATAACGGTTGATGAGGACGGGCTTACGGAAGTAAATGGCTTCCAAGAGGGCATTGCCGAAGCCTTCCCACAAGCTTGGATAAGTCACGAAGTCGGCGTGAACGTAAGCGTCCCACAAGGTAGGCCGCTTCCCGGAGCCCCTTTGCACCTTTATGCCCACGCTCTCGATGCGGTTAGCCACATAGCGCAGGTCAACCCCTTTACGGTGGGCTTCCTTCTGAAGCCATTGCAGATATCCCCAACCCTCATCTCCAGCAGGGTGGGTTATCACCAGCTTGATGCGAGGGTCACCCAGGCGATGTACCAGCTCGATGGCTAATTCTATCCCCTTACGTGGGATAACCCGTGTCGGCTGGAGGAAAATTATGTCCCCCTCGTCCAAGCCAATGGCTTCCCAGAACTCAGCGTTGGAGCCGCCCTTTTCTGGCGGGGGGGTTGAGAAATCGAAGACGTTAGGGATGAGCTCTGCCTCAAGCCTCTTCCATATCCTGAGGTCTTGCTGGGCTAGGCTGTTGATGACCACATGGCAGATGGATGGCAGATCAGGCGGGAAGGCGGCATCAAGGATGTCCGGCACGGCGCAGAGTTGATAGCGTTCCCGCTCCCAGTAAAAATCGTGATGGTGGGCGATGGTAGGTATCCCGGTTTCGGCGATGAAGTCCCTCAAAGCCACCCCCAGGGGGATGTTCATTGGGATAGCGAGGGCATTTTCCACTATCAGCAGCTCAATTTTGAAGGTGCGGATGAATTCTCCCACCCGCATCTTGATGGCATCGGCGAGCTTGCGGATGGTTGCCCTTAGCTTAGGTGTATCGGCGGCCTCAGGGCCAAAGGCTTGTTTGGTTATCTGCTGGATGCGTGGATGGGCGAAGTACATCTCGGGGACCAGAAACCCCGGAGGGCCGTTGCCACCTAACTCTCCAGCGCAATAGTAAACCCGGTGTCCCAGCCGTTCCAGGACGATGGCCCACTTTTCGGCTTCCAGGGATACCCCATCGAGCCCTGTCAGCCTCGTGGAGACAATCCCGATGTTCACGGCTGCAACCCTCGCAAGAAGAAGTCGCCCTTCTGCCTCACAGGTTTGTGCAGGAAGAAGAGGGTCTTTCCTCGACAGCGACTTCGCCGCCATCGGGGAGAAGGCTTCCCTTAAAAGGGATTTGCTGCTTAAAAAGTGCGCATTTGACAGGTGCAATTATGTGTTGTATAATTTCGATGAGTTGTAAATCTCGCTTTGGAGGTGTGCTTATGACTGCTGAAGTGAAACGTATAAGCGTAATTTTCCCCGTGCGTGTGCTCGAAGACCTCCGTCGCCTCGTTCCGCCCAAGGAGCGGAGCAAGTTCATCGCCGAGGCCACGGAAAGGGAGCTCAAGCGCCTCCGTTTGGAGAAGGCTCTCCGTGAATCCGCCGGGGCGTGGTCGGATGAAGACCATCCAGACTTGATGACGGTGGAAGACGTAAACCGCTATATCCGCCGCCTGCGGGAGACTTCAATGCCCCGTACCTGGGATGAAATCATAGCGGAGGCAGAGCAGAATGGCTAGGTATCTGTTAGACACAAATGTGCTCATCCTCCATTTACGGGAGCGCCGTGACATAACAGCTATGTTGGAAAAATGGATTCGGATTCACCGTCTCTTCATTTCTGTCGTGACCCGCACCGAGATACTGGCGGGGATGCGCCCTCACGAGGAGAAGCGCACGATGGAGCTCTTGGAATCGCTGGATAACATCCCCATTGATGGAGCCATTGCCGACCGGGCGGGACGGTTGATATACCAATATGCCCGTAAAGGTGTCGTCCTCTCCCTGGCCGATGCCCTCATCGCTGCCACAGCATTGGAGCACGACCTGACCCTGGTTACCACCAATCCCAAGCACTTCCCGATGCCCGAATTGGCATTATACCCGGTGGAGTAGATGCTTACAACGTCACCACCTTCCCCGTGCGGGCCGATTCGTAGGCTGCCAGCGTGATGGCCAGCGCCGCCCTGGCATCTTCGCCGGTTATAGCCGGTTCCCGGTCCTCCGAGATAGCCTTCGCAAATTCATCCACCAGCCCATCCACATCCCTGCGCCACCAGTATAACCTTTTAGCGCCCTTTGAATCATAATACCAATAGGCGTGATAGGGGCTGTCAATGAGGAAGGCCGCCTTCGTGGTCAGGATTTCAAAGCGAACATCCAGCCAGGTTGGATAACCATCGGGGTTGGCCCATCCGGCGCTCAGAGTACCCACAACGCCGTTTGCAAATTCTACAGTTAAGGTGCCGATGTCGTCAAGGGCCAAACCTTTGTGGATTACCGTCCCGATGTGGGCGTAAACCCTGCGGGCTTCGCTTCCGGCCAGCCACCGCAGGGCATCAACGGCGTGGATGCCGATGTCCAAGAACCCCCCACCCCCGGCTTCCTCTGGGTCAATTAACCAGCTATAATCGGCCTGGAGGGGGATTTTCGTGGGTAGTTTGCCGTATTTGATGGCGAAGATGGAGATAAGCTCCCCTGCCTCGCCGCTGTCGAGGGCCTCTTTCACCTTCATCACCGGAAGTTGAAAACGGGGGTTAAAGGGGACCATCAATTTAACCCCTGCTTCCCGGCATATGCGGATAATCTCATCGGCTTCTTCCAGGGTTAAGGCGATGGGCTTGTCGCAGAGGATGTGTTTGCCACGGGTGGCGGCTTCCCGCACCACTTCCAGGTGTCGGCGGGGTTCGGTCCCCACGTATATTCCCGCCAGTTCGTCTTTCTCCAGGAGTTCGGCGAAATCATCGTAATAGGGCACGCCATACCGGGATGCGGTTTGCTGAGCCAGTGAGGCATTAACCCCTAACCCCGCAATCCCTATCAGGTTGATATAAGGGTGATTAACGATGGCTGCCGCATAGCGGGGTGCATGGGGGTGAGCAAAGCTCACGATGCCAAGGTTGATTTCCTTCAATGCTACAGCCTCCTCAGTTTTCGTTCTAAAAAGCTCCTCATCGGAGAAATGGCTATCCCTTTTGGGGGTTCACCGCCGACCAAGTTCAACGGGCTCCCCATTTTCAGCGGAACGTTGGGCTGCCAAGGCGATTTCCAAAGCTGCGTAAGCATCTTCGATGCTCACTGCGGGTTCCTTATCCTCCAGGATACACCGGGCAAAATGGCGTATCTCTTCCTCAAAGGCATATTCGGTGGTGGACATAAACCGGAAGTAACGGGGCAGCTGGTGGCCCTTATCCTGGGTGTAAATCAGCATAGGGTTGGTATCTTTCTCGGAATAAGAAATTTTCCCCTCCGTCCCCACGATATCAAGGTGGGCATACAAGGCTCCACCGAACCCCTGTGGATAGGCCCAGCTTATCTCCGCAAAGCCCACCTTTCCTCCCGGAAACTTGCAGGTAATCATAGCGTGGTCGAAGCTGCCTGCTATCCGGGCATTTTCCCTCACCGAACGGGCCACGGCGTATACTTCGGTGGGGTCTTCGCCGAAGAACCAGCGGAACATATCGGTGATGTGCACTCCGATGTCCAAAATTACCCCACCGCCTCGTTTGGGGTTCCAGTGCCAGGCCTCAGGGGGGAAGGGGAGAAACTGCCTTTCTGCCCGCCTGATGAACACCGGTTCCCCCACATCCCCAGCATCAATCTGAGCTTTAATGGCCGCATACCGGTGGTCGAAACGGCGCACCTGTCCAATCATCAGCTTGACGCCGTTCCTCCGCACGGCTTTTATCATAGCTTCGGCAGCTTCCAAGGTGTGGGCCATAGGCTTCTCGCAGAGGACGTGCTTGCCTGCCTCGATAGCATCAATGGCCGCCCGAGAGTGGAGGTCTGTGGGAAGGCAGATGTCCACCATCTGGATGTCTTCCCGCTCCAGCAACTCCCGGTAATCGGTGTAAGGTGTGGCCCCTGAGAGCCTGGCTGCTTCCTGAACCCGTTCCTCCACAATATCGCATACCGCTACCAGCTCAGCCTCGGGAATGCGGGCGTAAACCGGGAGGTGTCCTCGCAAACCGATGTTGCCGCAACCGATGAGACCAACACGTAGCATAAGCATCTCCAAGGCAGGGTTTTATGCGTAGAGAGCACGACCGCTGGCCTTATCCATCCAGCGGATTTTATCAGCTTTTAAGCGCAACCACAGGTGCTGCCCCGTCTGGACCTTGAAGTCAGCACGGGTGGTGACCTTGATGCGTTCGTCCCCCACCTGCATAGTAAGCAAATTGTGGGAACCGAGGGGCTCAACGACCAGCACAGTTGCCTCCAATGCGTCGGGGGCAGAGGTGGGCAGAGCCTCGATGTTCTCGGCTCGGATGCCTATAAGCACCCGGTTATCCTTAAGCTTGCGGAGTATCGCCCCATCTTCGGGGGTGGGTTCGATTTCCCCCCCGCTGGTAAGCACTTTTACCTTATCGTCTTCCACCCGCACCTGGCCTTCGATGAAGTTCATCGGCGGGTTGCCGATGAACCCTCCCACGAAGACATCGGCAGGTTTATCGTAGATGTTCAAAGGCGTGTCGTATTGGATGATCTGACCATCCCGCATCACGGCGATGCGGTCGCCCAGGCTGAGTGCCTCCACCTGGTCGTGGGTGACGTACAGGGTGGTGGATTGGATTTCCCGGAGCAACCGCTTCAGCTCCGCCCGCATCTCCAGCCGCAAGAGGGCGTCGAGGTTGCTCAGAGGCTCGTCCATCAGGAGGACCTGAGGCTGCACGGCGATAGCTCGGGCCACGGCTACCCGCTGCCGCTGGCCGCCGCTTAGCTGGGCGGGATAACGCTTCAGCAGCTCCTCGATGTGGAGGAGTTCGGCAGCCGCTTTCACCCGCATCTCGATCTCGGAATCCGGCTTGCGCTGCATCCGCAACCCAAAGGCGATGTTCTCAAAGACTGTGAGGTGGGGGAAGACGGCGTAGTTCTGGAAGACCATAGCGATTTGCCGCCGCCTGGGCGGCAAGTCGGTCACATCCTGCTCGCCGATGAAGACCCGCCCTTTGTCCACTTGCTCTAACCCGGCGATGCAGCGCAGGAGCGTCGTCTTGCCGCATCCGCTAGGGCCAAGGAGGACGACGAACTCCCGGTCGTGCACGGTGAGGTCCACATCTTGAACGGCCACAACCTTGCCGAAGGTTTTGCGTACACCTTTCAATCGAATCTCAGCCATAGGCACCTCTTCTCAGAGATTTTCGGTTGCTGGTAACCTGGGGGCTGCCCATTATTTGAGCGTAATCCCCCACAGATTGAACAGATAACGACGGACGAAAAACATAAATACGATGGCCGGGACGAGGATGAAGAAGCCCCCGGCAAAGCGGAAGGGAAGAGGTGATGCAGCCAACTGCACGAACAGGTGGGCAGGCAGCGTTCGGTTGTAAAGGGTTAATATGGTGGCGGCGAACACCTCGTTCCAGGAAAGCACGAAAGTGAAGATGGCTGAAGCAGCCAGACCGGGCAGTGCCAGGGGCAATGCCACTTTGGTGAATGCTTGCAGGCGGTTACAGCCCAGGACCATAGCTGCCTCTTCCAGTTCTTTGGAAACCCCTATGAAGACGCTGCTGGTAACCAGGATGGTGGTGGGTAAGGCCATCGCTGTGTGCACCAATGCCACACTGATCACAGTATCATACAGATTCCACCGTATGAAGGCCACCGCCAGGGGGATGGAGAGGATGACGATGGGAAAGGCCCGGGTGGAAAGAATCATAAGGCGGTAAACGTCCTTGCCCCGGAAGATAAAGCGGGCCAGGGCATATCCTGCTGGCGCTCCCACCACCAGGGAGAGGGCCAAGGTTAACAGGGCTACGATGACGCTGTTGCGGACGGAGGCCAGCACGCCGTAGGCGTTAAGGAAGAACAACAGCGTCTCCAACGAGAAGCTCTGGGGCATCAGCGACTTGGGCCAGCTGTAAATTACATCTTTGGGACTGAAGGCGGCCATCGTTATGAGGTATATAGGTATAAGTATCCACAACGCTATCAGCAAGGCCATCAGGTACATTGTTCCCCGTCCCACCAAACGGGGAGGAGGTGCAAGCCTTCTCATAATCTCATCTCCTCTCTAACCCGCAGGGTGCGCAGGTAGATGAAGGCGCTGGCCAAGGAGATAACCAGGATGAACATAGCATAAGCTGCGGCCATATGGGGGCTCCGGTACTCGCTGTACCACCGATAGGCCTCAGCTGCCAGCACCGTCACACCCCGACCAGCCACGGCCACCACCACGGCGAAGACCTGGACGGCCAGGATGGTTCGCAAAATCAGCGCCGTCTGGATGCTGGGGCGCAAAAGCGGCAGGATTACCTTCCATACCCTCTGGAACCAGTTGGCCCCGAAGATTTCGGCGGCTTCGATGTAGTCCCGAGGGATGGATTGCAATCCGGCCACCAGGATGACAAAGACTATGGAGGTGGCCCGCCAGACCTCGGCCAGGACGATGCCCACGATAGGCCAGGGGGTGCGATAGTCAAGGAAGAGAAAAGGCTTCTGTATGAGCCCCAGGTTGTAAAGCAAAGAGTTAAGATAACCTCGCTCGGTGAAAATCGAGAACCAGATGATGCCTGCCGCAAGGTCGGAAACGGCGAGGGGGATGGAATAGATGTACACAAACAAATCGGCCCCTCGCAAGCGCTCTGACACCAAGATGGCCATAGTCAGCGCCAGGATGAACTGGATAGGCACGATGCTTACAACTAATACGATAGTAGTACGGAGCGCCTTTATAAAGGCTGCATCGCCAAACATACGTTGTAGATAGGACAGGGTAAGATGGCCGTCATCAGTTTGAAAGGCCAATCTAAAAGCCTGGAACATCGGCCAGGCGAAGAAAAGCGCCAGGTAGACCATCGAAGGTAGCAGGAGGATGTAAGGTTCTAGGTTAAGCCGTCTTAAACGGACCTGTTTCAACCCTATAGCCATTGATTTCATAGCCAACTCCGTTGAGGGATGGGGGAGGCCCGAAAGCCTCCCCCTGCTTAGGGCACGAGGCCCTTTTACTTCACCTGGCAGGCTCCCTTGCTCGGCGGATCAGGCGGCCAACAAGGTGCGCCGGTCTCGTTCATCAGGGTCTGGAGCTTCTCGGCTTCTTCCTTGAGCACGGTCTCGATGTCCTCGTTGTTGATGACGATGCGGGTGAAGGCGTCACGGTAAATCTTGTTGATCTCACCCGAGCGAGGCCCGAGGCCCACCGGCAGCATAGCGGGGATGGCATCGGGAGCAGCTGCCTGCTTGGATACGGCTTCGCCCTGGAGCCTGATGCCCTTGGCCACATAGCCCGGGTAGTCAACCTTGATCATCGGGAAGAAGCCGACCTCACGCAGGGTGGTGATCTGAACTTCGGGCCTGGTCAGGTATTCGATGAGCGCCTCACCGCCCTTCTGGTTGGGGGCGGTCACCGGCATAGCCAGGCCGACGACGACCGGCATAAAGCCCTTCCCCTTGGGACCGGAAGGAGCGGGCAGGGCCAGGAAGTCATCGGGGCGCTCCTTGAAGGCGTTGATCAAGCGGGCGGTGTGGTCCCAGGCCAGCCAGACCTCTTCAGAGAGCAAGGGCTCCTGCATAAACTCGTAGGACATTGATTCGGGGTGGACGTACTGCCACATATCCTTTATGAACTTCCACATCTCCACCGCTTCGGAGGTCTTGAAGGTGGTCACCATCCCGCCGGTGTAGGAAGGATAGATGTAACCCTCCAGGAAGCGGTGCAGCAGCCCGTTGACGGGGAAGCCGAGCTTCTTATCCCCGGTGGCCTCGTAGATGTTCTTGGCCCAGTCACGGAACTGCTCCCAGGTCAGGTTCTCGGGGTCAGCTCCCTCAGGCAGGTAGTCCAGGGCCTTCTTGTTGGCGGCGAGGATGTAGGTGGCCTGCATCCAGGGGATGAAGTATTGCTTGTCGGTGCCGTACTTGCCGAGCTCGATGAAGGCATCGGGAGTGCCCCGCTCCTTCGCCATATCCACCAGGTGGGAGAGGTCCTGGAGAGCTCCAGCAGCCACCAGGGTGGGGAACTGACCGTGCAGGGCGCCGATCACGCTTATCTTGCCCTTGCCGGCCTTCACCTCGGCCATCACGGTGTCCTCGAAGGTGGCGTAGTCAGCGGGGATGAACTCCACCTCGCCGGGGAAGTCCTTCAGGATGACGCCCCGCATCTTCTCGGCCTCTTCCACAGGCACGCACTGGGTGGAGATGAAGGCGACCTTGCCGTAATCCACAGGTGTGGGGGTTACCATGACTTCCTTCTCCACCACCTTGGTGACTTCGACGATTTTGGTGACTTCAACAGGCACTTCCTTGGTGACTACGACGGTTTCCTTAATCACCTGGGGGGTCGGTGTGGCACAGGCCGCCAGCAGACCGAGCAGCAATGTAGCGGTTAGGACTAATAGCACTCGTCTCCTCATAGCTCTCTCCTCCTTAAAGTTTTTTTGTTACTTCTCAGGAGAAACAAACTTTCCCTAAGGAAAGCCTCAGGAACGAGCCATCACCTCCTTTCCAGGGATTTTCCCCGATTTATTAAGGGCGGGTGCTGGACATTCTAAAGGTGGAAGTTGCTGGATTCCCGAATCACCAATTTCGGCTTCAGGATGACCTGACGTTGGGGAAGTGGTTTGCCTTCTAGGATGTAAATCAGCATCTGGCAGATGCGACGGCCAATCTCATAAACTGGCTGGCGTACGGTGGTTAACGGTGGCACGGTATGCTCAGCCAAAGGGACATCATCGAACCCGGTTATGGCAATGTCCCGCCCGACCTTGAGCCTGTGCTCCTGAGCTGCTCCTATTGCTCCCACAGCCATAAGGTCATTGCAAGCCACGATGGCGGTGGGAGGATGCGGCTTATCAAGCAGACGTAAGGCAGCCTCGTATCCTCCTCTTTCCGTGAGGTCACCTTCCTCCACCAGTTCTTCGTCAAATTCCAAGCCGTTTTTCTCCAAGGCCTTTTGGAATCCAATCCGGCGATAGACCGAGAACATCAATTCGGATGGAGGCAAGATCATGGCAATGCGCCGATGCCCCATCTCGATGAGATGGCGGGTGACAAGGCGGATGCCCTCTTCACTATCTACATCCACGTAACAGAAATCACCTTCGACTTTGCTGCGTCCGAAAGCCACGAAGGGGAATTCTTTCTCAAGGAGATAGGCAATCCGCTGGTCATAGACCCGGGTGCGGGTGATGAGCAATCCATCCACCCGGCGTCCCATCACGAACTGCTCATAGGCATTGACTTCCTCGACGGTATCGGGGGGGCAGGTGGAGACCAGGAGGTCGTAATCGTGACGGGCAGCCTCGTTGCCTATTCCAGCCAGGAGTTCGCTGAAGAAGGGGTCGGAAAAGCGGGGGCCAAAGGTGGGGATGATGAATCCGATGGTGTCGGTGCGTCCCTTCTGTAGGCGTTGGGCCAGGATGTGGGGCCGGTAACCCAACTCCTCTGCCAGGGCCAGCACCTTCTGGCGGGTCTCCTCCGCCACATCTTCATAGCCGTGAAGGGCCCTGGAGACGGTGGTTACTGAGATATTGAGACGCCGGGCTATATCCTTCAGGGTTACCGGCATAGGGACCTTCCCCTTTCCAAAACGTTTTGGGAATTATAACCCAAAACGAAAATTTTGTCAAATTTACCGGGTAAGGGAAAAGAGAGTATTTCCTCGTGCGGCGACTTCGTCGGTAGCACTCCATTTAACCGTGGTTGGCAATGTTGCCCCACGGTGGAGGCAAAAAAGAAAATAGGAAGCGTTTTTGTGGGCAACGGCGAAGCCGTTGCCCACAAAAACACCTCTCTTTTCGGGACAAAATCCCACTTTTTATGTGACCACGATTAAGT
>DRAO01000470.1 GCA_011041825.1 Chloroflexota bacterium | reverse complement strand
CGCTTAGCTTGGCGGTTATCTCCTCCCGGCTGCGGAGACGGAAGAAGGGATCGGAAGGATTGATGCCGTTTCCGGTGGGGACGAGGTGTTCCTCGTGGGCTCCATAATCTTCCTTGAGGTGGCGGGCCATAAAGCGGCTGATGCAGCCAAGTTTGACCAAAGGGGTGACTTTTGCCCAGTGGATGGCGGCGCTCTCGACCATCAGCCGCTGAGGGTTGGGCAGAGGCATCTCGTGGAGGAGGGCAGTGGCGTGGACGACGTAGATGGCAGTGATGTCAGCGCCATAGGCGTAAGCTTGGAGGGAAGCGTAGACCGGCGCTAAGGCGAAGAGGGAATCGTGGGCGTAGATGACGGCTCGTTGATGGCGGCGAGCCCAGTTAAGGGCTATGGCTGCACCAGAGGCGCTGGCGGCTTTCCAGTTCTCCAATTCGCCCAAATCGCTTACGCCCCACGCTGCCTTAGGGAGATGCCCCCGGGTGAAGTTCACCAGAAATTGGACTTCCCCGCCAAGGGAGGCGATTAATTTCTCGGCTTCTTTCTGATAAGCGGGGTCACGGCGCTGGTGGTCGGGGGCATAGGCGATTTCGGCGAAGTAAGGCGTGAGCTTCACCCCCCGCTTGGCGAATTCCTGTTGCAAGCGGGGCATTGCCCCTAAATGCCCCCGGATTACCGTTGCCACCCCACCTCCAAAGGTCTGAATTCCCTCAAAGGTAAGGTGTATTATGGCGAGGTCAAATTCTGTGCTTCCTTGGCAGGTCTTGCTATCCCGCTTCAACGTCACCTCCAGCGCTTTTGTAAGCCGCAGGATGCAGAGAACACGGGGTTGAGATTCCCCCAGAGTTCCCTGTGTCCCCAGCAGCTTATTGTGGTTAAACGTTTAATCAACTGGCAAACAAAAAATTCTTCCCAGAGCCAAGTCTCAGCCGTTTGAGATGCTGGATTGGCGCACTACCAGGGAGGGTTCCAAGATGATGTGCTTTTCCTCCAATTCATCGCCGTTAAGGATGGTCGTGAGCATCTTTATCAGGCGGCTGCCAATTTCATAGATTGGCTGATGGATGGTGGTGAGGGGTGGGTTAAAGTGAGCAGCCATCGGGATATCATCGAAACCGACCACGGCGATGTCTTTCCCCGCCTTCAAGCCTTGTTCCCGCAAGGCATTTATCGCCCCAAAAGCCATCAGGTCACTGCAAACCACCACTGCATCGGGAGGTGGTTCAAGGGCGAGGAGTTCCCGCATTGCCCGATACCCCCCTTGCTGGGTAAGGTCACCTTCCACCACCAGATTCTGGTCGAAGGGCAGGTTATACTCGCTCAAGGCAGCTTTATACCCGTTCAGGCGATGGCCTGCGCACACCAATTCTGAGGGCATCCCGATGAAGGCGATGCGAGAGTGTCCGCTGCTTATGAGGTGCTCCATCGCCAGGTATATTCCGGTGAAGCCATCCACGTCTACATAGGGGAAATCCTTCTCCTTGTCTGAGCGCCCGAAAGTGACGAAGGGGAAATCCTCTTCGAGCAGGAAGGTCAAGCGGGGGTCGTTGAGCCTTGTGTCGGGGATGATGAGGCCATCCACACGGCCTGTCTTCACGAGCTCCCGGTAGAGTTCCACTTCCTCCAGGGTCTCAGCAGGGCAGATGGAGAACAGGATGTGGAAGCCTTGATTGGCGGCCTCGTCGGCGATGCCGGAGATAAGTTCGAGGTAAAAGGGGTCCGAGAGGCGCCTGACCTGGGAGGAGATTACGAAGCCGATGGTATTGGTGCGGCGGCCTTGCAGGCTGCGGGCGATGACATTAGGGTGGTAATCCAGCTTGGCGATGGCCTCCAGCACCCGGCGGCGGGTTTCGGGGCTGACCGGCTTGGTGTTGTTTATCACATAGGAGACGGTGGCTATGGATACCCCGGCCAGTTTGGCCACATCTTTTATGGTCGCCACGGCCTTCTCCTCATAGATGCTCTTCGATGGGAGGTTAGGTTAAACGTTTAACACGATTAAAATATACCACATATCGCTGATTTTGTCAACCTGATATTTCGAGAGGATGTTGAAGAAGTGCCACGCTGTTCTTGTTCAAATGGTTCCCTCCGGCGAGGGCAGGTTAAAAAGCATTTTTTGAAGTGTTTTCTCGTGCGGGGGCTTCGCCCCCACACGAGAAAACACCCCCTTTTTCTATCCCTAGCCTGCGGAGTAGTTTCCAACCCCGGAGTTTTTCAACACCCTCGATTCGTCGAAAGGTTCGAAATCGTTGACAGGGTGGTAAAAATGCTTATAATTGGTACTGTACCATCAATTATCTCAACGAGGCGGAGCTCTCGTTGGAAAGCAATCTGCCTTGAAAGGAGGTGCTGTTATGTCGCTTAAGCCCACCGATTACCCACGTCCTCCTCAGGATACCGGGCGTGGAATTCACTGGTCCGCCATCCCTTATCACGGTAAGGCTCTCTCGGACATAGACTTCTGGCTTGGCGAATTGAAGGCTATGGGTTTCACCTGGGTCAAGCTCTTGGATGATGGCGGAGGTTCTTCCCTGGAGCTCTGCAAGGTCCTATTGGAAAACGGCATTATGCCTGTGGTCCGCCTCTATCGCTATCAGCCTAATCCCGGACACATAGGCGGAAGGGAAGACCAAACTGTAGGTAAATTGGTCGAAATCGGTGTCCGCTACTTCGAGACCAACAACGAGCCTAACCTCGCAGTGGAATGGAAGGATGGACGTATCCCGCCAGATTGGATGAAGATAGTAGCGGAAAATTTCATCATAGATGCGAATATCGTGACCAAGCATGGCGGAATCATCTTAATGCCCGCTATGTCACCTGGGAGCCAATTCAGGAAGTACCTGGAGACCTTCAAGGAAGCGGGGGCTGATGAATTCTTCAGTTCCGGAAAAGCAGCAATAGCTCACCATAATTACTGGGGAAACCACCCCCTGAATTACCCCTACGACGAGGTGAACCAGAAGGAGCATCCGGGCGCTACGGTGTTTGAGGATAGCTATTGCTGGCTTTCCTGGTACGCTCTCCTGGAGGATTTCAGGAAGGTCTTCGGTTACTATGTCCCGGTCCTGGAAACCGAGGGAGGACTCTGGCCAGGCCAGCGAGACGATAACCGTTACCCTGAGACCACCCCCGAGTCAATGGCTGAGCAATTGACCTTTGTTGCCAAGTTTATGCAGGGTGATGAGAAGGTGGTTCTCCCTGATGGAACTGAGCTCAGCGTACTGAAGGAACCGGGGACGTATTACTTCTGCACCGGATGGTGGCTTATCGCCAATGAATTAATGGGGCACACGGATACGGCCTGGTCCTCCCATGCCTGGTATCAGTTAGATAAACACCTTCCCGTAGTGGATGCCCTCAAAGCCCTGGGCTCTCACCCCAGGAAGGAAGGGGTCCCCGAAGAAGAGGTTGAACCAGAACCTCAGCCAGAGGTTGAACCAACCCCAACCCTCCAGTGGGATCCCCGCCTTGATGAGCTAGGCGTCAAGTTGGTTAAAGGCGATGTGAGCAAGCCCCGGTTCGCTTTGGTAGAGGCCCGGTGGTATGATGAGCAGGAATCTCAAGGGAGACACCACATCTTCGTTGAAGTCATCAAGGATGGCAAGAGGGCATTAGACCAGCAAGTTGCTTTCGGCTGGCCCGATAACTGCTATGTCAAGGGGCTTTCTCCCACAGGAAAATATGCTGCGGACTTCCCGATGTATGCCCCCATAGGCACCATAGGGGCTGGCCCTTACTGGGTTAAGGTCTTCACTGCTGAATCCGATAAAGTCGAAGGTCTGGGCCTTGGCACCCCCGAAACCCCACACCTGGCCATCCATACTTCTTTCTCCCTCAAATTCCAATGGGTGGAAGCCGAGGGGGCACCTCCTCCCCCGAAGCCGGAAGAGCTTGCCCAAACCCTCTGGGAGACAGCTAAGGCAAGCGCTTCCCCTCACGGGTTGATAATGCCTCTTAACAAGGAGGCTCCCACCTTTAAGGTGGCTCAGGAGCAAGGCTTGGGCTTCAGGCTCTCCCCGGAGGTAGAGTTCACGTTCAAGGACAAGAAGTACCTGGGGCAGATTTTCGAGCAGGGTTACGTTATCTTTGAGGTTCCCAAATGGGATGAGCCCATAATCCTCCCAAGGGAGGAAGGGAGCCCGCATCCTTGGGAAACTCTCTGAGAATTTATCTCTTCGACGGCGGCTTTTGCCGCCGTCGAAGAGATAACCATCCCCTTTTGGGCAGTAAGGAGTGGTATGTTCCCTCAGGGATTGTTCGAGAGGATACAGGGGCTTTCTTTTGAAGAAGCAGGGGTTCCCGTCCTTGCTGTGGCCGATGTCCACTCCCTGGCTGAGGAGTGGGGGCTCTCAGTTAGGGAGGTAGAGCTGGCCGCCCTGGAGATAAAGGTGATGCCCCGGCGTTACCTGCGCAGCCTGGGCACGGTGGGCTGGGAGGGTCAGAAGAGACTCCTCCGCTCCCGGGTGACGGTAGTGGGGTTGGGCGGCTTGGGAGGGTATGTCTCCGAAGCCCTGGCCCGGATGGGGGTTGGTGAGCTGGTGCTGGTGGACGGGGATGTGTTTGTGGACCACAATTTGAACCGCCAAATTCTGAGCAGCAACGATGTCTTGGGTCGTTCCAAAGCTGAGGTTGCCAAAGAGCGCATTGCCCACATCAACCCCGCTGTGAACGTCATCCCCCGTAGCGTCTATGCGTCTGCCGAAAACCTCCCTTCTATCCTCAAAGGCTGCCAGGTGGTAGTAGATGCCCTCGACAATCTGCCGGCTCGACTGGCCCTTCAGGATGCCGCTCAATCCCTGGGAATCCCAATGGTGCATGGGGCCATCGCAGGCTTTGTGGGCCAGGTGCTCACCATCTTTCCCGGCGAACCGGGACTGAGAGGCATATACGGAGATAAGCCGCCGGAGAAAGGGGTGGAGGTGGAACAGGGCACCCCTGCTGCTACACCAATGATGGTGGCTGCCTGGCAGGTGCAGGAGACCCTAAAAATCCTGTTGCATAAAGGGGAACCCCTCCGGGGCCGGATGCTTCTGATGGATGCCGAGCTTGGCACAGCCGAATTCATCGAATTATAGCCTGCATAGGAAACCGTGCGCTTCTTCTGGCCTCTGCTGTGTGGTCTCATTGCCACATAGGGACCATCTCCCCATTTGAGGAGGTTCGATGCTGGGTTGCATCCGCCGTCGTTCGGATTTAATCTCTTTGGTAATCCTGTTTGTTTCCTTTCGCTTCTTCGCCCTTATGTTGCTTCGGCCCGGGGGGTTTATCGCTGATTATTCGGACTTCAATACCTCCTTCCTGCCCTTTGCCCGCTGGAGTCGGTATGCGTTGTACCCTTACGTGCACTTCTGGATGGAGTATCCGCCTCTTTTCCCCTGGCTGGTGGTGGTCTTATATCGGCTGAGCCTGTTGCTCCCGCCTTGGAACGACCCCCGCCTCTGGTTCAATACCCTGATGGGGCTGACGGTGCTGGCTTTCGAGGTGGGGAACCTGATGTTGATTTACCTTATTGGATGCCGTATCTGGGGGCGGGATAAGGGACGGCTGGCTGGATGGTTCTACCTGGGTCTCTTCGCTCCCTTTTACACCGCTCTCGGCTGGTTCGATAATCCCCCTCTCTTCTTCATCCTCCTGGCGTTATACCTCTGGCTGCTTAAGGGTAATCTGGGGCCTCGCTTTCGCTGGGCATCAGGCATAGCCTTGGGGATTGGCTTTATGCTTAAGATAGTGCCGGGCCTTGCCCTCCCATTGGGGTTCAGGCTGTTTCCGAAGAAAAAATCCCTTTTGCTTTACGCTTCGGCTTTCACAATTACGGTGGCGTTAATTTCAGCCCCTTTCTTCCTCCAGAACCCTCGTTTATTCATCACCTCTTTTAGAGCAATGGCAGGGCGGAGTTCCTGGGAGACGGTGTGGGCCTTAGTGGATAATTATTATTCCTATGGCGTTATTGCTGGGGACAGATTCTCAACCCCTGAATCCTTTGCCGTTCACCCTTCACGCATACCTGGCATCGTCCCTTTCCTGTTATGGAGTGTGGTTTATCTGGGGATTCTGAGCTACCGGGGAGGCTGGGGTGAATCCCGGAGGCTGGTAGCGGCTGTGGCTCTCGTCTTCACTTCGTATTTTCTCTTTGCTAAGGGCTATAGCCCCCAGCACATTGTATACCTGCTTCCCTTCATCATCCTCCTTATGCCTAACCTGAAGGGGATAGTTTATGCCATTATCCTTACCTGGTTCAATCTGATGGAAGCCACGGGTTATTTCATAATGTTTCCCGACCAGCAATGGTTGTTGATGCTCACTGTAGCGATGCGCACGCTGACCCTCTTGGCCTTGTGCATTGAGTATGCAACCTCCCTGTGGGGAGGGCGGCTGTCTCACCTCGCTAGATGGGCTTTCACCGGCTGGCTGCTCATTGCATTAGGGGCAGCGGTGCTGAGCATCCCCCGGCTGGGTGGGGCGTATTTCCACACCCGCATCGCTCAGGAACCCTGCCACGAACTCATCTCCCGGGTGGCTCTGCACAAGCCAGAAGGGGATGTGGCATTGCTCTTCCTAGGTGGCGAGTTACACGACCGGCTTTACCCCTATTTACCCCGCAGCATCCCCGTGTATCTATTGCCGGAGGAGCCGCTTTCCACAGGGGCGCTGGGTGAAGAACGGGCGAAGTTTATCACAAGGGTCCGGGGGCAGCTTAATGGTTTCTGGGTAGTGGTGGATAAGGGGAATCCCTCCGACCAGGAGGCTCTTGCCTGGCTGGAGGGGTTCCTCGGCCAGGGCGAAACTGTGATCGAGGCCGGACAATGCGCAGTGATAAGCTATCCCCTGAAGTAAGACAACGTAGCGGAATGGCCTGGGTTGTCCTCCTGTTGCTACTCTCGATTTACCTTCTCACCTATGGCCAGACAATCCTATCGGGAGATGGGTGGGCGATGTTCGCCACCGCTGAGAGCATCCTCCGGCGGGGCAGCCTCGATATGGACCAACTCCTGTGGATGGGGCTTCAGCAGGGGACACCGGGACCGGATGGGCATCTCTACTCTCGCAAAGGCTTGGCCGTGCCACTGTTGGCTTTACCCCTAATTTGGCTGGGCTTGAAAATCCCTTGGTTTGGCCTGGTTAAGGCTGCCCTCCTGCTCAATGCCCTGGTGATAGCGGGATGGGGGGCTTTAACATATCGGCTTTGCCGGGAACTGGGCTACAGCAAAGATGCAGCCCTGGCCACTTCGCTGCTTTTGGGGCTGACTACCCCGGCTTGGGCCTATGCCAAGAGTTTCTTCAGCGAGCCGTTAATAGGGCTGGGACTTCTGGGGTGCGTGTATTTCCTGGTGCAGTTCGAGCGCACTCATCGGTGGTGGAAGCCTTTTGCGGCGGGGGCAATGTATGGCCTGGCTTTGACGGCAAAGACCATTTATGTGGCGTTCCTGCCACTGGTGATTATCCTGATGGCGATGGCGTTAGGGGTGAAGCCTTCAGGCGGGGGAACCGGGGGAATCTCCCCGCATAGATTAAAAACACAGGCAAGGCTTTGGGGGGCGTTCTTTGCTCCTCAAGCCCTTGCAGTTTTCCTCATCCTGGCCTACAATTACCTCCGTTATGGCTCCCCTTTTACCACCGGTTATCTGCCCCAGGAGAGCTTCTCTGCCGTATGGTGGCAAGGCATCCTGGGGCTGACGGTAAGCCCTGGCAAGGGGTTGATATGGTATGCACCGGTGCTTCTGGCCCTCCCCCTTACCTGGGCTTCCTTTTACCGGCGCCATAAACCTCTTTCCCTCTTCATCGCCCTGCTGACCCTGGCCAATGTGCTCCTCTTCGGCAAGTGGTTTATGTGGCATGGAGGGCACTCCTGGGGGCCGAGGTTCCTCATCCCTTTGCTCCCGCTCCTCGTCATCCCCTTGGCCGAAGGATGGCGAACCTCCCGCCTCCGAAAGGTGCTGGTAGGGTTGGGGATAGCGGGCTTCATCATTCAGGTTCCGGGTATCAGTGTGCCGTTTGGCTTGCATCAGGAAGCCTTGCAAGCCCAGGGTTTACCCCTCTATGCTCCCGAAACCTTCTTTAACCCTCGATACTCCCCCCTCTTGAGGATGTGGCGGTTTCTGCGCCCTGAAAACCTCAACTTTGCCTGGATGGGAGGCGGCAGGGTTGATGTGTTGGCATTGCTCATCTCAATAGCGTGGTGCGGGTTGATGGGCTGGTTGCTTCTCTCCCCTCTTCCGCTCCCTTCACCTCTCCGTGGCAAAAGCATCCTCCTGGCCTTGGCAGTGCTGGCCACCTCTCTCCTGCTGGCCCGGTATGACACTAAGGATGTGCCTTCTTCACTCAGGGATGTGCTGAGGTTTATATCCCAACGGGAGCAGCCTGGTCAGGCTTTCATCAACCCGATGCCGGAGTGGAGCAGGTATGTGAGCGACGCTTACAAGGGCCACTTGCCCGTTTATGGGCTTCGGGATGGTTACATAGACCCCCCGCCGGAGACGGGGAGATGGCTTGGACGGTTAATAAAGCAATATGAAGGCCTCTGGCTCCTGCAATGCCCTTTCCCCCCTGAACTTAGCGGCATCGAGCGCCCCCTGATGGCTTTTGGGTACAGGGTGTTGGACAGGGATTTCTCGGGCATCCGCCTGGCCCTGTATCAGTTCCCTAAACGAGGGCTGATCCGGCGGGATGCAAGATTAACCTTTGGGGAGGCTATATCTCTGGAAAGCTATGCCTTCCTGCCCGAGGTTAGCAGGGAAGGGGCAATATTGGCAGAGTTAAGATGGCGTGCATTGCGCCAGCCAGATGGGGATTATCAGGTCTCACTGCTCCTCATTGATGGGGAGGGGAACGTGGTAATCCGCAAGGACGAAGGCCCCGCTATGTGGACCCGCCCTACCAGCAGTTGGCAACCCGGGGAGGAAATCATTGACCGGCATGGCTTTCTTGTGCCTGAGGCTTTGTCCCCAGGGAAATACAAGCTTGTGGTGAGGCTTTATAACCCCGAGAGCGGTAAAGCGCTAAGCACCGAGAGCGGTGAGGAAGCTTTTAAATTAGGAGAAGTGCATATTTTAAGGTAGCAGCTCGCCTCCATCGCTCTTGTGTAAATAGCTGCACGAGAGGGAAATGGCGTTTTGGCATCAAAGGAATGCCTCCGAAGCAGGGATATTTATCTTCTTGTAAACAAGAGTGGCCTCCATTAGACAACAAAGCTATTGTCTGCTACAATACAGTAGCCGTAGCCGAAGGGACAGGAAAGGGCCTTCCTATAGGGTGGTGAAGCCACCGCATAAAAGCAAACATCTCGTTTATGGAGGTGGCAGCGTATGACGAAGTTTATATTCTGCACCGGGGGAGTTGTTTCCTCAGTGGGTAAAGGGGTGACGGCAGCCTCTATAGGCCGCCTCCTTAAGAGCCGGGGTCTCTCGGTTACCATTCAGAAGCTGGATCCCTACATAAATGTGGACCCGGGCACGATGTCCCCCTATCAGCATGGGGAGGTGTTCGTCACCGAGGACGGGGCTGAGACTGACCTGGACCTGGGCCATTACGAGCGCTTCATTGACGAAAACCTCCCTCGCTCTTCCAATGTAACCACCGGTCAGGTATACGCTGAGGTCATTGCCAAGGAGAGGCGAGGTGATTACCTGGGGGGTACCATCCAGGTCATCCCTCACATAACGGACGAGATAAAGCGCCGCATCATCCAGGCTGCCGAGGAAAGCAATGCACAGGTAGCCATTGTGGAGGTAGGAGGGACAGTCGGAGATATAGAGGGCCAGCCTTTCTTGGAAGCCATCCGTCAGATGCGCAAGGACTTTGGTCGTGACAACACCCTTTACATCCATATCACTCTGCTCCCGTACATCGCTTCTACCGGTGAGCTTAAGACCAAGCCTACCCAGCATAGCGTCAAGGAACTCCGCTCCATCGGCATCCAGCCTGATGTCATCGTATGTCGCTCTGATTATCCGGTTAACGAGGGCCTTAAAGACAAGATAGCCCTTTTCTGCGATGTGGAGAGGAGGGCCGTTATCCCCTTGGTAACCGTTGAAACCATCTATGAAGTCCCTCTTATCCTGGAGAAGGCCGGCTTGGGGAACTTCATAGTGGAGCGGTTGAAACTTGAATGCCACGAGCCTGACTTGAGCGAATGGGAGAGGCTGGTGGAAGAAATGAAACGCCCCAAGGAGAAGGTAAAGGTAGCCATAGTCGGTAAGTACATCCAATTGGTTGATGCTTACATAAGTGTGCGGGAAGCATTGCGCCACGCAGCAGTTCACCAGGGGTGTGATGTGGAAATAGTGTGGGTTAACTCCGAGGATTTGGAGAAAGGGCGCTGTTTTGACAAGCTGGCTGAGGTAAGCGGGATAGTGGTCCCGGGTGGATTCGGCTATCGGGGCATTGAAGGCAAGATACTTGCCGCCAGATATGCCAGGGAGAACAAAGTGCCCTATTTGGGCCTTTGTCTGGGGATGCAGATTATGGTAATCGAGTTCGCCCGTTATGTCATTGGCAGTGATGAGCCCAACAGCACCGAGTTTGACCCCTCCACCCCCTATCCTGTCATTGACCTCCTGCCTGAGCAGAAAGGGCTTAAGGAGCTGGGGGGCACGATGCGGTTGGGAGCCTATCCCTGTAAGCTTATCCCTGGCACTAAAGCGGCACAGGCATATGGCACTGATTTGGTATATGAGCGCCATCGCCATCGGTTCGAGTTTAACAACCGCTATCGGGAGCTTTTGACCTCCAAAGGGTTGGTCATCTCCGGCCTTTCGCCCGATGGCAAGCTGGTGGAGATAGTGGAGCTAGCTGACCATCCTTGGATGGTTGCCAGCCAATTCCATCCCGAGTTCAAATCACGCCCCAATAGGCCCCACCCTCTGTTTATGGGTTTCTTAGCAGCGGCCAAACGCAACAAATAAGCCGCTTGGCCGTGAAGAGAGTATCGAAAAACCTGGCAATGCATTGATATATCTCGCCGGTAGCCTTTTTGCTTGCGCTAGAGAGCGCAAACCCCTCTGCTTGCCAAAAACATTTTCTGACATTATAATTTTGCAAGCACGGCAATCCCCTGGGTAGGAGGCAATATGCAAATCCGGTTAGAAAGGCGCCTTTTAGCTCCTGGATGGGTCAGGATTCTCACTTCTGCTATTTCCCTCCTATTGGCTCTCTTAAGCATTGCTGTTGCTTTTTACATCTTTGGGCTAGACCCTCTCTTCGCTTATAAGAAGATTTTCATTGGCTCCTTCGGGAGCCTTTACGGGCTTTCGGAAAGCCTGGTCAAAGCGATTCCGTTACTTCTATGCGGGGTAGGGCTAGCCATTGCTTTCAAGGCCCAGTTCTGGAATATCGGAGCCGAAGGACAGCTTCTTATGGGGGCTTTGGCAGCTACCTGGGTGGCTCTCTTCTGCCCCATTGAACTTCCATCCTGGGCGATGTTGCCGGTTATGTTTATCGCCGGCTTCTTGGCAGGGGCAATATGGGCTTTGATCCCAGCCCTCCTTAGGGCTAAGCTCCGGGTCAACGAGGTGATAACCACTTTGATGCTGGTTTATGTGGCCACGGAAATCGTCAATTACCTGGTTTACGGCCCTTGGAAGGGGGCTCGAGAATGGGGTTTCCCGTATTCGGATAGATTCCCCGATTCAGCCATCATACCTGTCATCTCCGGCACCCGCATCCATTACCCTACTTTAATTCTGGGATTAGTGGTAGCAGTGTTGGCATATTTCCTGCTTATGCGAACCAAGTGGGGCTATGAAATCCGGGTCACTGGAGACAACCCTCGGGCCGCTGAATATGCAGGCATCCCTTATTTGCGCATAGCCCTGCTGGTGATGCTCATCAGCGGAGGATTGGCGGGGGTCGCAGGAGTAGGCGAAGTGGCAGGCATTCATGGGCGCTTGCGCTATCCCCAAGGCATATCGCCTGGCTACGGCTTTACAGCTATCATCGTGGCTTGGTTGGCGCAGTTAAACCCGCTGGTGGTGATTTTAACTTCTTTCCTCTTCGGCGGATTGTTAGTAGGAGGAGATGCCCTCCAGGTCAGTATGAACCTGCCAGTCCCTACCATCCAGATGTTCAACGGAGCCATCCTGCTCTTCTTGGTGGGAGGGGAGATTCTGCTACGCTACCGGATTGTGATACGCAAAGGTTCCCAAACTTAAAGGGATTTTTGCGGGATCATTCGTATGGAGGGAGCAGATGCTGGAATTCCTCGTGGAGGCGTTACGGGCGGCCATACCTGCTGGAACACCGCTCCTCTTCGGCACCTTGGGCGAGATTTACGTTGAGCGTTCGGGAATCCTCAACCTGGGTGTGGAAGGGATGATGATTATGGGGGCAGTGACAGGCTTTTCCGTGGCCCTCACCACCGGTAACCCTTGGCTAGGGGTGCTGGCTGCCGCCATCGTGGGAGGATTGCTTTCCCTTATCCATGCCTTCGTCAGCATAACCCTGCGGGGGAATCAGGTGGTTTCAGGGCTGGCCCTGACGATGTTCGGCGTGGGGCTCAGTGGGCTTCTGGGCCGCCGCTTCATCGGCACGCCCCTCCCAGCCCAGGCTAAACTGGTGGGGATAAGGATTCCCGTCCTGAGCGATTTGCCCATCCTGGGGCCCCTCTTCTTCCAGTTTGACCCCCTGGTGTATATCTCCATCCTGCTGGTCCCCATTATGTGGTTCATCCTCTACAAGACCAAGCTGGGGATAAGCATCCGCTCGGTGGGCGAAGACCCTGCCACCGCCGATGCGATGGGCGTCAATGTCTTCGGAATCCGGTACCTCTGTACCTTCATCGGCGGGGTGCTGGCAGGCGTCGGCGGGGCTTACCTTTCCATCGTCTACACTCCCTCCTGGATAGAGGGGATGACGGCGGGGGCGGGCTGGATCGTCATTGCCCTCACCATCTTCGCCCTGTGGAGCCCGTTGAGGGCCATCCTGGGCGCTTATCTCTTCGGAGGAGTCAAGGTACTCCAGTACAGGCTTCAACCTCTGGGCATCTCCCCCAACCTGCTCAACACCCTCCCCTTTATCCTCACCATCCTGGTGCTTATGGCCGCCACAAGAGAGGTGATGCGAAGGCGCATAGGCGCTCCTTCGGCCCTGGGGTTGCCCTATTCACGGGAGGAGAAATGAGATGCTGATAACCAACGGCATCGTGTTAACCCTGAACGAGGATGGGCGCATCATCCGCAACGGGGCTCTGCTTATCCGGGATGATTACATCGCCGACGTGGGGCCCTCGGATGAGCTTGCGAAGCGCTATCCGGGGGAAGAGACCCTGGATGCCGGGGGCAAGCTGGTGATGCCCGGTCTTATCTGCGCCCACACCCATTTCTACGGAGCTTTCGCCCGGGGGATGGCAATTCCAGGGGAGCCACCACGCAATTTCCCCCAGATTTTGGAGAGGCTCTGGTGGCGTCTGGACAAGACCCTGAATTACGATGACATCCGCTACAGCGCTCTGGTGTGCCTCGTGGAGGCCATCAAGCACGGCACCACCACCCTCATTGACCACCACGCATCCCAGAATGCCATTGACGGTAGCCTCGACGTCATTGCCGAAGCGGTGGAAGAAGCGGGCCTGCGTGTGTGTCTCTGCTACGAGGTCACCGACCGGGACGGTAAAGACCGGGCCGAAGCCGGCATCCGGGAGAACGAGCGTTTCATCCGCAAAAGCCGGGAACAGGCAAGGATGGTCAGGGGCGCCTTCGGCCTTCACGCATCCCTTACCCTCTCCGATGAGACGCTGGAGAAATGCGTGGCCGTGGCTGAAAGCCTGGAGGTGGGCTTCCACATCCACGTGGCCGAGGATGTGGCCGATGTGGAGGATTCCCTGCGCAAATCTGGCCTGCGGGTGGTGGAACGCCTCCAGAAGATAGGGGTCTTGGGCCCCAGAACCATTGCCGCTCACTGTGTGCACATAAGCGATGGGGAGATGGACATACTCAAAGAAACCGGCACCCGGGTGGTGCACAACCCCCGCTCCAATATGAACAACGCCGTGGGCACTGCCGATGTACAGGCCATGCTGGAGAGGGGTATAGAAGTGGGCCTGGGTAATGATGGTTTCTCCAACAATATGTTCGTGGAGATGCACGTCGCTTACCTGGTGCACAAGCTGGCCCATCGAGACCCCCGGGTGATGGGAGCTAATTGTGTACTCAAGATGGCCTTCGCCTACAACGCCGCCACCGCCCGTCTCTTCTGGCCCGAGCGCCCTCTGGGGGTGCTGAAACCCGGGGCTTACGCCGATGTCATCATAGTGGACTACAAACCCACCACGCCGCTCACCGAAGGGAATTTCCCCTGGCACGTAATCTTCGGCATAGACGGCACCGGCGTTGAGACCACCATTGCAGGCGGCAGAGTACTTATGCGAGAGGGCAAACTCTTGACCCTGGATGAAGAAGAAATAACCGCTCGCTCCAGGGAACTGGCGATGGAGATGTGGAGAAGATTGTGAACATTTTTTGGCGATAGCAACGCTGTCGCCAGAAATATTATCCTTGGGAGAGAGAAATGGGCTTGCGAACCGTCTGGCAAAAATTGAGTGGCCCGGTGAAAATCGGCCTGACTTTCGGCTTCCTGGGGGCCTTGCTCACCGTCATCGGCTTGATAAGGCAGGGCAACTTCCATCCACTCTCGATCCTGCTGGGAATCTTACTGCCCGGACTCACCTGGGGAGTGGTGAGTTGGGCCATAGCACTGGCTGTTGTGGAAGTAGAGAGTGAGGAGGAGTGAGGAGGATTTGGTGGGAGCTCGGATTGTTTTTATGGGCTCGCCTGACTTTGCAGTGCCCATCTTAAAGGGCCTGATAACCCATCACCAAGTAGTGGGAGTGGTCACCCAGCCCGATAGGCCTGCTGGAAGAGGGCGTAAGCTAAAGCCGCCTCCCGTGAAGGAGCTGGCCCTAAGATGTGGATTGCCTTTGCTTCAGCCCGAATCCATCTGCCAGGAAGAAGCCATCGCTTGGCTGCGGGAACGCAAGCCTGATGTTATCGTAGTAGCTGCCTTTGGTCAGATTTTGCCTTCCTCTGTGCTTGGGATACCGCCCCGGGGTTGCCTTAATGTTCATGCCTCCCTGTTGCCCCGGTACCGAGGTGCAGCCCCCATCCCTGCCGCCATTTTGGCTGGGGATAAAGAGACGGGGGTTACCATAATGCTCATGGATGAAGGTATGGATACAGGGCCTATCCTGGCTCAGCGTTCCTGTCCTATTGAGCGCTGGGACACGGCAGCTTCCCTGGGAAGAAAGCTCTCGCTTATGGGAGCTGAACTCCTTCTGGAGGTGCTCCCTAAGTGGTTGGAAGGCAGGATAAAGCCCCGGCCTCAAGAAGGGAAAGCCTCCTATGCCAGGATGCTTAAGAAAGAAGATGGTATAATTGATTGGACGCTTCCAGCAATGGATATAGAGAGACGGGTGAGGGCCTATAATCCCTGGCCTGGAGCTTACACCTTTTGGCAAGGCAAGCTCATTAAAATTTGGAGAGCAGAAGCTTCCGATTCAAGCCTTCTGGGAGGGACCCCAGGGCAAGTCTTTCGGGATAGGGAAGGGGTGAAAGTGGCCTGTGGGGAAGGAGCTCTCCTCCTCAAGGAAATTCAAATGGAGGGCAAGAAACCGATGCCGGTGGAGGATTTCGTCCGGGGGAGGGGGAACTTTATAGGAGCTATACTAAGTTGACGCATTAGATGCCTTTGACATCCTCCGCCATTTTTGATATACTCTTTTCAAAGGCAAGTAAGGGGGTATTACACGATGGCGGAAAAGGAAGGAAAGCAGGTGAGGGAACCCATTGCCGCTTATGAGGCTGAGGTGAAGAAAGAGCACCTGACGGAGTTGGAGGTTCAACTGCCTTTTTATTTTGAGCGCTTTTTAGAGGAAAGAGACCGGCGCCTTGCAAGTGAGTTTAGGAGGCTGGAGGCGGCCATAGACCGTAACACCGCTGAGATAGCCCGCCTGGTAAGAGAGATGGAGCGGCGTTTTGCGGAGGCGAAGGAAGAGCGGCAGGCATTGCGTGAAGAGATGGAGCGGCGTCTTACAGAGGCGAAGGAAGAGCGGGGGGCACTGCGAGGGGAGCTGAAGCAGGAGATAAAGGCATTGCGTGAGGAGATGGATCGGCGTTTTGCGGAAGCAAAGGAAGAGCGACAGGCGTTGCGTGAGGAGATGAAGCAAGAGATAAAGGTGTTGCGTGAGGAGATGGATCGGCGTTTTGCGGAGGCGAGGGAAGAGCGGCAGGCGTTGCGCCTTGAAATCCAAGCTCTGCGAGCGGAGATGCATAGCCAATTCCGTTGGCTACTCGGGTTGTTGTTCCCGCTCATAATAGGGATACTCATAATCATTGCACGGATTTTCTTTGGAGGAGTCCCTTAATGAAGGTAATCCTTAACGAGAAGCTCATAGCCAGTCGTGGGCGGCTGGGGAAGATTGCCAGTTTTGTGGGGCTGGGGGTTCTCCTTTTAGGTTTCATCCTGAGCTTCTTCCCCCGTTTTTTCATCATCTCATTGATTTGCCTCCTGGTTGGGCTCATCATCTCTAACATCGGCACTTATAATTTGAATCGCTGGGTGAAACGCCCTCGCAGCGATGAGGCAATAGCCCGGGCTTTGAAGGGCTTGGACGACCGCTTCTGGCTCTTCAGTTATGTCTTCCCTGCCGAGCACGTGATTTTAGCCCCTTCGGGGCTCTACGTGGTCAAACCCAAACCCCATGATGGGGAGATCATCTGCGAGGGCAATCGGTGGCATCGCAAGTTCAAGTGGACACGGTTACTGCGGGCTTTCTATGAGGAAGGGCTTGGCAATCCCACGATGGAAGTCATTGCAGAAGCCGATAAGATGCGTTCTTTCCTCTCCTCCAGGCTTCCCGAAGATTTTGAGGTGGAGATAAAAGAGGTTATTCTATTCACTAATCCTGCTGCCCGCCTGGAGTTGAAATCCCCTGCCATTCCTGTTTTAACTCCTAAAGCCCTCAAAAATTTCATTCGACGGAAGGGTGAAAAATCGGATTTCTCCGGTGAGCAGTACAAAACCTTGCTTGGTATCTTCACGGATTATGCAAAAGAGGTAGGGGTGCTCTAATAAGAGGGTTTCATTCCTTCAATCAATGCCAGGATTACCACTCCCCCAAAGCCTATCCCCATCAGGTACACCCCCCAACCAGGGGTAAGAGGATGCCCATATAGCTGGGCAATGAAGGGTAGTACCTTCCGGAACAAAAGCATTGGCAAAATCAAGGCGGGGAGAGCCAGGGAGCCCACAGCCAACGCTACAGCCCTGGGAGGGAGATTCCTCAGCCAAGGGTACAACCCAGGCAAAAGCAAGCATATCCCGATGGCAAGGGTTTGCTTGCGGAATTCAGGCTGGAGGAGCAACCTGGGTGTCCACACCGGGGG
>DRAO01000232.1 GCA_011041825.1 Chloroflexota bacterium | reverse complement strand
TCTGTATCCTGGGCATCACCTCCTTATCAATGAGATATTGTCAAAGGCTTCCACTTACCCAAGTGGACTAGAGGGACTTTTTAAGGGTATTTCCTTGTACGGCAGCGAAGCCGAGGAAAACGCTCCTCTATTCTCCAAGAGAAGGGGGGCTTTGATAGCAACTTTGCTACCACCGAAGAGAAAGAGCGAAGATTTTAAGTATATTTGATTATACCCGAGTAAGGTGAAGCTGTCAACCTGATGGATTGAGAAGGTGTTGAAAAAGTGCTTTTCTCATTTTGTTTGATGAGCATCCTTCGCTCAAGGGAGGTTAAAAAGGCTTTTTGAGGCTATTTTGTTGCACGGCGGCTTCGCCGCCGTGCAAGAAATCACTACCCTTTTTCCTCCCCAACTCCTGGGGCAGGTTTAACCCCGGAGTTTTTCAACACCCTCGAGGCGAAGAGGCAGCCAGTTTTTGACAAAGGCCCTTGAATCTGGTAGAATGGTGACGTTAGGTTTAATCCCTTAAAGGAGAAAATAAATGCCACAAAATGTGTTAATAACCTGCCCCAATTGTAAGCAGCGGTTCACTGCTACCCTCTACAACATCGTAGATGCCAAACGCAACCCTGTGCTGAAGGAGCTGCTCATACGAGGCCGCTTGAACCTGGTGATATGCCCCTCCTGTGGAACCAGCGGAGCGGTTAATGCCCCGGTGCTTTACTTCAACCCCGATAAGGAACAAGCCCTGATTTACCTCCCTACCGAAATCGGAGGCAATGACCTCGAGCGCCAGAGGATTATCGGTGACCTGACCAATCGGCTCTTGAAATCCCTGCCCCCTGAGGAGAAAAAGGCTTACATCTTCCAGCCTAAGGTCTTCATCACCCGCAAGAGTTTCATCGAGGAAATCCTTAAGGCTGAAGGCATATCCTTTGAGGAAATTATGGCCCAAGAATTACGCCTGGGCCTCTTGGAAGCCCTTCTCTCCTCCCCCGAAGAAAAGTGGAAGGAAATCCTAGAAAACAATGCGCCTTTGCTGGATCCTCTGTTCTTCCGGATTCTGGGGGGCTTCATTAGGGAGACATCTTCCCAAGGGCAGAAGGAACTTTCCGCACAACTCACCAGGTTGCAAGAGAAGATAGGGGATTTCCTGGCCGCTAAGGAAAGGGAAACTCGCAAGAGCTTGATGGAAACAATGCTGAAATCTGGGGATGAGGAACTGGAAGCCATCGTAGCTCAAACCAGACCGCTGATAGATTATAAGTTCTATCAGATTATGGCCGAGCGCATAGATGAAGAGGAGGCTGAGGGGAAGGCTGAGGAAGCCCAAAAGCTTCGGGAGCTCAGGGATAAGGTGCTGGACATCACGGCCCGGCAAGATGCCGAAGCCCGTGCCGCCTTGGACAAGGCTACTCGATTGCTCAAGGAGATATGGGAGAGCGAAGACCGCCAGAAATCGCTCAGGGAAAAGGCCGACGAAATTGATATGACTTTCCTGAGCTTGCTCTCTGCCAACCTCCAGTGGGCTCAGATCCAGGGCGATGAGGAAATGGCAAAGGAGTTGGCTTCCCTAGCCGATATAGCCGTGGACATAATGCGGGAAAAGGCTCCCCCCCAGCTCAGGCTCATCAATGAGCTTATGGACGCCTCCTACCCAGAGGAAACCCGGCGCCTGCTCGAAGAAAATGCCCCCTTGGTGGATCAGGAACTGGTGGAGCTTATGGGAGCACTGGTTCACGACCTGGATGAACAGGGCTATCTGGAGGCTGCCAGGCATCTGGCGGAGGTGCAGAGGCAAGCTCAGGCAATGGTGACATAGAGAGGAGAAGCGATGGGGAACGCAGAATCCCTCTCCTTTGAGCAAGCTTATCACAAGCTCGAAGAGATTGTAAGACGCCTTGAAGAAGGCGACCTCTCTTTAGATGACTCGATAGCCCTTTATGAGGAGGGGGTTAAGCTGGCTCAATTCTGTGAAAAACTCCTGGAGGAGGCTGAACTCCGCATCAGGAAACTCCAACCCGATGGGGAAGGTGGTTATGCGTTAACCCCTTTTGAACCAGAAAGAGGGTATGAGTAACAGCATTCTGACAGCTTCTCTCTTAGCCTGGGGTTTAGCTCAGGTTTCCAAATTCTTCGTGTGGCGCTTGCAGAGGGGAAAATTCGACCTCCGGCTTTTGGTCAGCGCAGGGGGTATGCCCAGCTCACATTCTGCCCTGGTCTCAGCCCTGGCAACGTCGGTGGGGCTTCAGGAGGGGTTTAGCTCCTCCGCCTTTGCCATCAGTTTTGTCTTGGCGATGATTGTTATGTACGATGCCACGGGCGTGCGGAGGGCGGCCAGCATCCAGGCCCACATCCTCAATCAGATTCTAGAAGAGCTTTTCAAAGGTCACCCGATAAGCGAAAAACGCCTCCGGGAGCTTCTGGGCCATACCCCTATGGAGGTAGTAGTTGGGGCATTGATGGGGATACTGGTTTCCCTTATAATGATGGGGCTCTGGTTTAATCCAGCACGATGATTTGTCCTTCCTCCAGTCCCCTGATAATCTCTACATTCTCGCCATCCGAGAGGCCGGTGGTAACTTCCACCATCTCTACCTTGCCTTCCCGCAATATCTTCACAGCCTCTTTTGTGCCCATCTGGCGGATGGCTGCCCTGGGCACCAGCAGAACCCCTTCCCGATGGCCGACAATTATCCGCAAGTTGACGCTCAGGTTTATGCGCATCGGCAGGGTGTCGGGGTCAAAGCTTATGTGGGCTTTATAGATGATGCTTCCCCTCTCCGCAACGGGAGCAGGCTCTATCTCCTCCAGAAGCCCCTTGAGCTCCACCGTTGGGAAGGCATCGAAGGAGATTAGCACCTGTTGACCGGGGGAGACCTTGCCCACATCCAGTTCATCTATTTCCGCCTCTATCTCCCATTTGCTCGTGTCGGCAAGGGAGAGCAAGCGCCTATAGGCGGGCACGACTTCTCCCTCTTCAACGTACACGCCCGTCACCACACCATCCCAAGGCGCCAAAAGCTTGGTCTGGCGGAGGGCTTCACGGGCTTTGGCAACGGCTTCTTCCGCCAGTTCCACCCGTTTGCGCAGGATTTTCACCTCCTGTTCGGAAGGGCCTTGGCGGAGCTTTTCCAATTGAGCTTCAGCGGCCTCCACCTCCTTGCGTGCTGCCTCCAATTCCACAGGTGAAGGCCCTTTGAGGAGGGCCTGGTATCTGGCCTTGGCAGCTTCATAATCCAATGTCGCCTGTTGGAGGGTGAAGGCCTGAGGTAACATAGCGGCGTTCCCCATCCAAGCCACTTTATCATATTCGGCCTGGGCTAACTTCAAAGCGGCTTCTGCCTTTTCCATAGCGGTCTTAGCCTCCACAATCTCCTCTTCAGAAGGGCATTCCTCCAAGGCAGCCAGTTTGGCTTTAGCGGCGGCAAGCTGTGCTTCGGCTGCTTTTAATTCCTCAGGAGAAGGCCCCGACAGCGCTTTTTCCAATTCCAGGCGCCTCATATCCAGGGTTAAGGTGGCTTCCCTGAGCTGCCATTCCAGTTCGGGAGCTTCTAATTCCAGGAGAAGCTGGCCTTTGCGGACGGAATCCCCCCTCTTGACAGCCACGCTCTTTACCCTGCCGTTTACCTGTGAGGAGAGGGAGAGTTCCCTCAGTGGCCTCACTCTTCCCGTTGCCTCTACAAAGGCTTCTATATCCCCTCTCCTGACGATTGCCGTCGCATAACGGGGGGAAGAGAAGTGCTGATACAGCAGGAACCCACCCCCACCCACCACCATCAAGGCTAAAGCTCCTATCATCAACCGGCGTAACAAAGCCCACCTCCTCTACCTCTCTCTTGGGAGAAAGTCACGGTTGTTTTTGACGGCGGCTTCGCCGCCATCAAGAATCGCTGACCTTATTCCAGTTTGCTGAAGTATCCATTATGCTGTATAATTCGGATTGTTGAGCAGGATGTTCACCGAGATACCGGCAGGAAGCGTTATGGAGTTGCTGATAAGGCTCTTGTTGGCCCATATGCTGGGGGATTTTGCCTTCCAATCCTCGGGCCTTGTAATTATGAAAAAAGAGAGCTGGAAGGGCCTGGCCATCCATACCTTAATTGTGACCGTGTGCACGGCTGCGCTTTCCTGGGGTTACTCACCCCTGTGGTGGGCTATAACCCTGGTTGTCAGCGGTTCCCATATGGCTCTGGATGCCTTTCGCTCTTCCATACCAAGGGCTGAGCCCTCCCGGGAATTCCTTTACTTTCTAGGTGACCAATTTCTGCACCTGGGTTTAATCCTGGCAACGGTGCTGGCTTTTGAGAGAAGCTTGCCCAGGTGGGATTTCGCCTCCTCCGCAGAGATACCGTTGCACCTTAAGGTGATGATTTGCTTCATCGCCTTTATCTTCCTCCTGTGGGAGGTGCCACTGGTGGAGAGATATGTGCTTGATTTGCTGCCTTCGTGCTACGTTCCCCGTGCCAATTTCCAGATAGAACCTCTCCAGCGGCTCCTCGGAGGCATAGAGAGAACCCTTTTCGTCCTCTTATTCATAATGGCTTCACCTTTGGCGGTTATCCTGGCCTTTATCCCCCGGGCTTTCACTTTTACAGGGGGCCGATGGCGCTGTAACCTGTATCGGATAGGGGTTAGCTTGGCCCTTACGTTGCCAGTGACCCTGTTATTGATGGCGATAAGCAGAGAATAGCGCCATCAGGGTTCCCCGGCTAAACTTCAATGAGATGGCTGAATAAAGGAGAAGCCCCGCTGCTATGCCTCCCAGGCCTTCCACCCAGGTTCCCCCTCTCCTCAGGTAGCCGTCCACAATCCACAGCCCTATCCCCATAGCCAGGCTGGAAAAGGCCATCCGACCTATTGCCTCGGCTAGCCCTCCTCCGAAACCCTTTATACGCTTTTCCAGCAGGAGGAGCAGGAGGGTCATTTCCACAATGGTAGCCAGGCTGTTAGCCAAGGCCAGCCCTCCGAAAGGCTCCCATCCTATCAGCCGGAAGATGCGCAGGAGGGCCAGGCTCAGGGCTATGTTCAGGCCCATAGCCCCCAGCCCTACCTTAACGGGGGTTAAGGTGTCATGCAGGGCGTAGAAAACCCGGACCGTCACTTCCACGACGGAGTGGGCGAAGAGCCCAAGGGCATAGAATTGCAAAGCCCAGGCTACTGCGTAGGTGGATTTCAAACCAAAAGCCCCTCTCTGCCAGAGCATCTGCACCAATGGCACCCGCAGCACGATGAGGCCCACAGTAGCAGGCAGCGAGAGGAACAGCACCCCCTTGAGGACGCTGGCGAAGAGGGAGCGGAGTTCCTCGGCCTCCTCCAATGCTGCGAGGTGAGAGAAGGTGGGGAAAATGGCTGTGGCTATTGCCTGAGCAAAAATCCCCTGGGGGAGAAGCATAAGGAGCCAGGCGTAATTCAGAGCTGCAATGCTCCCCGGGGCCAAACCCGAAGCCAGGATTACGTTGACCAGGAAGTTCACCTGCACGGCGGCCAGCCCCACCATCCGAGGCAGCATCAGGCGCACAACCTCCCGGACGCCGGGGTTCCGCCAGTCTAGGGAAGGGATATAGCGGACGGGCTTCCGTAGCAGGGCAGGAATCTGCACCAGCAGGTGAGCAAATGCCCCCAGTACCACCCCCCAGACCAGGCCATATATGCCCCACTGGCAAGCCAGCACCAGGGCTCCCAGGATGATGCACAGGTTGTATGCCGAAGGGGCGAAAGCGGGCATAGTGAAGTGCTGGTAGGAATTGAGGATAGCCATCGTGAGGCTGCTGACCCCAAATACCACCGGGGTTATAAGCATCAACCGCATAAGAGAGGCCGTCAGCGCCTGGCGGGAGTGATCAAACCCGGGGGCAATAACTTTGGAGACAAGCGCCGGGGCCAGGAGGGCAGCCGCACCGCACAGCGGTATTAACACTGCCAGGAGCAAGTTCAACATTGAACTGGCCAGCTCCCAGGCCCCTTTCTCATCGCCCTGGGCTAAGTAAGTGGAGAAGGTGGGGATAAAGGCTGACCCCAGTGCTCCTCCAGCTATGATTTGGAAGATGAGGTCAGGCAGGCGAAAGGCAGCCAGGTAGGCATCGAGTTCGCCACTGGTGCCGAAGCGGTAACCGATTATAATCTCCCTGGTCAACCCCAGGAGACGACTGGTCACGAAGGCTATCATCACCACCCCCGTGACCTTCGCTATCTGGCGTTTAGTGAGTATCATAGTTGCACGGCTTTAAGCCTCCTGGCCCTCGCCTTCCACCTCATCCAGCGGGAAGGTCTCCTCGCATTGAAGGCATTGAGCCTCATCTTTGTTTGCCACTACCAGCAACCCCCCGCAGGAAGGACAAGGACGAGGCAAAGGGCGTTTCCAGGTGGCAAAGTTGCATTCGGGGTAATTTATGCACCCGTAGAAAGTGCGCCCCCGGCGAGTCTTACGCTCGACGAGGTCGCCCCCGCATTCGGGGCATATAGCTCCGGTCTTGACCATGTAAGGCTTGGTGTTGCGGCAAGCCGGGTAATTGGAGCAAGCGATGAACTTGCCGTAGCGGCCCCATTTGACCACCATTGGGCTGCCGCATTTCTCACACACCATCCCGGTCTCTTCTTCCGGCAATTCCACCTTCTCTATAATCCGGTCGGCACGGGCGACAGCCTCTTCAAAGGGGCCATAGAATTCCCGGAGCATCCCCACCCAATCTTTCTCCCCAGCAGCTATCCTGTCAAGGTCCTCTTCCATCCGGGCGGTGAAATCCACGTTGATCAGGTCAGGGAAGTGTTCCACCAGCAGGTCATTGACGATGAAGCCGATTTCCGTCGGCACGAGGCGCTTGCCATCCCGCTGCACATAGCCTCGGGTGTAGAGGGTGGAAATGATAGGCGCATAGGTGGATGGCCGCCCGATGCCGTATTCCTCCAAGGTGCGCACCAAGGAAGCTTCGGTGTACCTGGGAGGTGGCTGGGTGAAGTGCTGCTCCGGGAGGAGCTGGACAAGGTCCAGCCTCTCGCCTTTCTCCAGAGGAGGGATGCTGATGCCTTCTTCCTCCTCGGGCGGGGCGTCTTCGTCCCTTGCTTCCTGGTAAACCAGGAGGAATCCGGGGAAGCGGATGGATGAACCCGTTGCCCGGAAGAGGTAACCGGCCTCGGGCTTCCCACCTCCATCGGCTACTATATCCACCGACATCGTATCGTAGATGGCGGGAGCCATCTGGCTGGCAATGAAGCGCTTCCAGATAAGGTCGTACAGCCTGTATTGGTCCCGTGTGAGATACTGCTTGATAGCCTTGGGCTCTCGGTAAACGCTGGTGGGCCGGATGGCCTCGTGAGCCTCCTGAGCTATCTTGGCCCTGGTCTTGTACTTGGGGGGCTTTTGGGGGAGGAAATCCTCCCCGAAGCGCTCGGTTATGAAACGACGTGCTTCTTGCTGGGCCACTTCGGCCACCTGGACGCTGTCGGTTCGCATATAGGTTATGAGGCCCACGGGGCCTTCCTCTCCTAGAGGCACGCCTTCGTAAAGCTGCTGGGCTACCATCATAGTCTTCTTAGCGGTGAAGCCCAGTTGTTTGGAGGCCTCCTGCTGCATTGTGCTGGTGGTGAAGGGAGGAGCAGGGTTCTTCTTGCGGGTGCCACGCTTGATATTGTAAACCAGGTAGGAGGCTTTTTCCAGTTCCGCTACAACCTTGTCGGTTTCTTCCTTGTTCTTGAGGTTTACTTCCTCATTTCTTATCCGGACGAGTTTGGCGATAAATGTGGGCCGTTCGGGAACTTGCTTGGCGAGCTTGGCCTTGATGGACCAGTATTCTTCGGGTACGAAGGACTGGATTTCCCGCTCTCGTTCCACAATAAGGCGCAGGGCAACGGACTGAACCCTCCCCGCTGAGGTGCGGTTGCGCACCTTCCTCCACAGGAGGGGGCTCAGCTTGTAGCCCACAAGCCGGTCGAGGATGCGGCGGGCTTGCTGGGCGTTTACCAGGTTCATATCAATGTCCCGGGGATGGGAGAAAGCCTCCTCGATGGCCGACTTGGTTATCTCATGGAACACCACTCTGCGGACTTTGTTTTTGGGAATGCGAGCTGCCTGCAACAGGTGCCAGGCTATGGCTTCGCCCTCCCTGTCCGGGTCAGTAGCCAGGTATACTTCGGCAGCTTTTTTGGCTGCCGCCTGGATTTCCTTCACCACTTCCTTTTTCTCGTTTGGCACACGGTATCGGGGCTTGAAGCCGTTCTCCACATCTACGCTTAACTTGGAACGCAGCAGGTCCCGCACGTGACCGATGGATGCTTTTACGGTGTAGCCTTTGCCCAGGAACTTACCCACAGTGCGAGCCTTGGCTGGCGACTCCACAATCACCAGCTTCCCCTTCGGCTTAGGCGGGTCAGGTTTAGGGATGTTGCTATGGGCAGGGGTTTCGCCCATCCTGAAGAGAGTGGAGCCACATACCGGGCAGATGCCCTTGGTGGCAGCCCTGCCATTCTCAAGGTATACCGGTTCTGGGTCCTGCATCACCCGCTTGGTCCTGCATTTCACGCAATAAGCTTCAATGGTGAGCTCCGTCATAGTCTTCCCCCTGTTACTGGAATTTTATAGGTTTACACTAGAGAGAGCGGTAGCTCCACACTTAATCGTGGTCATATAAGAAAGTGGGATTTTGCCCACAAAAACACTCCCTTTTCTCCTTTTTTGCCCCCACCGTGGGGCAACATTGCCAACCCGAGAGTGCAGACCCCCTAAAAAAACGCTGTTTCGCAGGCATCCTTTGAGCGCCAAAATGAGAGCAATATCACTGCATCTCTCCCATCAATCAAACAGAGACGCTGGAGCTGGGCATCGTAAAGCCCTATCTCCACGTAATATCTCCCCGGCTTGAGCGCTGAGAGTTCCAGAAGATGCTCATCAGGTATTAACTCGCCAGGCTTCCAGGAAGTGCAGGGACAGGTGTTGTGGCAGGGTTGTTCGTCCTTGCCGTAAACCAGCTTACCATCCTCATCAAGGATGTGGACAAATACAGTGTAATCCTCATCTACAGGATTACAGGCCTGCCAAAAAAGCATCAATTCCGCCGAATCGGATTTCAGCTTCCAATTAAAGCCTCCCAACCTGATGCCATTTTCCCACTCCAGGGTTATAAGGTGCTCAGATTGGCCCTTGAAACACCCCCGCCTCACATAGAAATACACCTCATCACCTGTTGGGCCAAGGCCCTGAAAGGTCTTGATCCAGCGATATTCCCGATACAGCACTTCCTTAAGCGGGTCGAGGAAACCCACCAGGTGGGAATTCCAGTCATAATGGCTGAAGGCAACCCATCCCACATCTGGGCAGGAGACCATCCGGGCGAGAAGTTCATTGTTCACGGAATGGAAGCGTCGGCATCGCTCTGCATCCCAGGTGGGGCGATAGGAGAAAATCCCCATCTCTAACCCCTCGAACAGGGGGGTGCCTGTTTCCACAGCCAGGATGGGCGTCAGGGTCACAGCCTTAAGGAGGCAGACCTCGGCAACGTTAGCCTTCACAAAACCCACCATCTCAGCAAGGTTATCCAATGGGGTCCTCCACCGGTCTAAAACCCTGTAGTGCTTAATCCCCACCCACTGCCCCCACAGATTAATTGCTATCAGGGCGAAGAGGGCAGCTTTCCTCCATTTCTGAGGGTGAAACACCAAGGGCTCTACCCATTTCCCTATCAATATGGCCATCAATGGATATTGAAGGGCGTTGTAATAGGCGTCAGTAGTACGTGGTATAAGGTGGGCGAGGAAAAGGCCTATCACCACGGCAAAAAGCCAATAGGTAGCCCTGTGCTCAGAGGTAGGCCAGCTTTTAAGCCCCAATCCGATTAAGGCCGCCAGCCAGAAAGCTGAGAAGACTATGCCGTTTGATAGGAGCACCTGTTTCCACCTGGATAGGAGCTCAAGAAATGTAATCCTGTCAATGTGAAACCCTACGAGGTTATACCAGGTTGAGAGGGGGGCCTGCGCCAGGAAAGGGCCAAAGACAAGCCCCAGAGCCAGGAAAGAGACCCCAAAGACGGAAGCCTTTTCCCGCCAGAGAGCATTCAGTTCGACCACAACCCAGATCCAGAAGACCAGAAGGGAAGCCAAGGTGGAAATCCTGGTGCCCACAGCCAGGACCAAAAACAGGGCAGCCAGGATACGAGACCACCTTGATCGAGCCCCCAGCCAGCAGAAGGTGCCAGCTACCAGGAACAGCCCTGTTAACGCATAAGTGGCCACATAAGCATATTGCCCGATGGCAAACCATCCCAAGGACATCGCCCACAGGGTTAACAGTGAAGCTTTAGGCCCATAGAGACGCCAGGCCATAAACACGGTAAGAGCTGTGCACACCAAGGCAAGCCCCCAGGTTATCAGGCGGCCCGTCAACAGGCCGGGAGAGCGGGATGGGGACAGCAACCCATAGATGTAGGGCAGCACAGGCCCCTGCGTGTAATTGAAGTCCACGTAGGGAAGCTTACCTTCCCTGACCAGCCTGACTGCCATAAGATACCAGCCTTCGTCCAGGTTAAGGGCCCGGTAGAAGATGAAGAAGATGGTCTCTGCCAGGTATATTAATGCGGCCAGGCGGAGATAAAACCTCATAGATACTCATCCTTATTGTTTACCTTCAATTTTCTCACCAACTCCTTCACATCCTGAGCCCGGTCTTTAGGGCAGACCAGGATGACATCATCCGTATCCACCACAATCATATCCTTGAGCCCTACCGTGGCGATAAGGCGTTTGGTGCTGTACAGGAGCGAGCCTGTGGTATCAATGCCGATGTGTTCACCACCCACCACCACGTTGTTATCGGTATCCTTAGGGAGTATATCGGCCAGGGTGGCCCAGTTGCCCACATCGCTCCAGCCGATGTCCACCGGGATGACCATAACCCGGTCGGCTTTTTCCATTATACCTTCGTCAATGGTCTCGTGCTTCACCCCTTTCCACACCCTTTCCAGCACCTTCTCCTCTTCCTCGGTGCCGATGGCGGAATCTATCTCCATAAGCTGTCCATAGAGGCCGGGCAGATGGCGTTTGAATTCTTCGAGGATGGTGGAGAGCTTCCAGATGAAGATGCCGCTGTTCCAGTAGTAACGTCCTTCGGCCAGGAAGGCCTTTGCTGTTTCCTCGTCGGGCTTCTCCATAAAGCGCTCAGCGTAATAGACCTGGAAGCCATCAACTTCGCCCCACAGCTCTCCCCGGCAGATGTAGCCGTAACCGGTTTCGGGATGGGTTGGCTTTATGCCTAAGGTCACCAGGTAATCGTGCTCGGCTACCTTGACAGCAGCTTTGAGAGCCCGGCGGAAGACCTCGGGTTTTTCTATCACGTGGTCAGCGTGGAGGGAAGCCATAATTTCGTCAGGGTTCATCCGCCTCATATGTAAAGCAGCCAGCCCTATGCAGGGAGCTGTCCCCTTGCCTTCAGGTTCGGTAATGATGTTGCCCGTAGGCAACAGGGGTAGCTGAGCCTTGATGAAGGGGGCGTATGTCCTGTTGGTAACCACGAATATCTCTTCCGGGGAGAGCATCGGCCTTATACGGATGTAAGTCTCCTGAAGCATAGTGTTCTTAGCCACGATATCCAGAAGCTGTTTGGGCCTGTTCTTCCTGCTTCTGGGCCATAATCTGGTTCCCGCTCCTCCGGCAAGGATAAGGGCAAACACCGTCATCGCCTCCTTTCGTGGTCATAATCGCTTGGGCTTCGGCTAAGGGGGACCGCCCTCAAGCCCCACAGAAGGTTTCAAACGCAGAAGGTTGAGGAATAAGCGTTCTCTAAAGTCTCTCAATCTGCCCTGGCGAAAGCTTAATCCACGATATACTCTACCTTCCCTTCCCGGGCTATCACGTAATGCATCCCGCCCACCTGGCGTACCAACCCCTTAAGTTCCATAAGGGCCAGGGTGCTGGAGACCTCAGCTATAGGGAGGCCTGTCGCCTTCTTGAGTTCATCAATGTGAACTGGCTCCGATGAGATATGCTTCAACAGGAGGGCCTCTTTTTCGGTGGCAGGGACGATGGCTTTTATTTCCTCTCGCTCCTCAATCATAGAGAAGTTGAGTTCCTCCAAAATATCCTCTGCCGAGAGCACGAGCTTGGCCCCCTGTTGTATAAGCTTATTAGTGCCTCGGCAGGTTTTGTAGAAGATGCTTCCGGGTACGGCAAAGACATCTCGGCCCTGTTCCAGGGCGAAATCAGCAGTGATAAGGGCTCCGCTGGTTTCCCCGGCCTCCACCACCAGCACCCCCTTGGAAAGGCCGCTTATGATGCGATTGCGAGGGGGGAAGTTTACCCCCTCTGGAGGGGTGCCCAGGGGGTATTCGGTTATCAATGCCCCGTTTTTCGCAATGGCTTGGGCCAATTTCGTATGTTCAGGCGGATAGATTATGTCCAAGCCGGAACCCAGCACCGCTATGGTGCGGCCTCCGGCTTCAAGGGCAGCCCTGTGGGCCACGGAATCTATGCCCCGGGCCAGGCCGCTTACGATGGTCACGCCGCTGCGGGCGAGTTGGTCCACTAAAAAGCGGGTTGCCTCCTTACCGTACACGCTGGCCCGACGGGTGCCCACAACGGCCACAGCCCATTCATCCTGAGGTTTGAGTTCCCCCTTGACATAAAGTAAAAAGGGAGGGTTTTCGATGTGTCGCAGGTTATATGGGTATTCCTCATCCTCCCAGGTGACAAGCCGCACTCCAATCTTGCGGAGTTTCTCCATCTCCTCATCAAGGGAGACCCTCTGTCGGGTGGTTAACAGGTTCTCTATGGAGCGCCTATCGAGCCCTGCCCGGGCCAATTCCGATGGTTGGGCTTTCCAGGCGGCCTCTGCACTGCCGAAGTGCTCCACGAGCCTCCTGAACCGGGTTGGACCTATCCCTTTGACCAGGCTGAACCCTACCCAGTATTTCTTATTTTTGTCGCCTTGCAGGTGATAACTTGGCATTTTATCCAGACCTCTCTCACGCAAACTGGAATTAAAGATACACGATAAGGGCGCTATTGTCAAGCATTTATTCAAATAGCCAGTGCAGGCGCTTTACCTCGCTCATTACCCCTGATGATTAGGACTTTGAGAAACCCTGCCCGGAAGAGAACAGGTTTAAGGGGAGTCCTTCCTGGTGCGTTAAGGGAGGAGGCCTTCCATAAGGCGTACAGTCATTCTCCCCTCAGCGAGGTTGATGTCAAGTATCACGTCTTCTATAGCGGGGATAAGCACCTCTCCTTCAGGCCCTTCCACCACATACACATCATTAGCACCGGTATATATTATCTCCTTAACTTTGCCAAGGAATTTGCCTTCCTCCGTCCTAACTTCTAACCCTATTATCTCAAATTCATAATACTCCCCTTCTTCCAAGGGCATCACTTCTTCTATGGGTATCTGGATGAATTGTCCCCGGAGAGCTTCAGCCTGACTGCGGGTATGGAATCCTTCCAGCTGTAAGATGGCAAAGCCTTTATGGAAGCGAAAGCCCTTCACTTGGAAGGGCCTCGCCGTTTTACCAATATAAACTTTTTCCAGCAGGGCGAAGCGCTCTGGGAAGTCGGTGAGGACCTTTACCTTGACCTCACCTCTATCTCCCCAAGGCGCTACCACCCTGCCTATGGAGATATACTTAGGGTAATTTTCTGTAAAAACAACCCTGCGGCCCGAGCGGGGAGATTTTTTCCTGCTATCTCTTCCCATAAGCTGTAATACCTCCATCATCCGGACCTTCAAAGGGGGATTAGGGGGCAGCCCGGATGAGGCCAGGTTGAGTTCAGGTTAGACGATTTCTAGGACAACACGCTTCCCCTGCCGCACGGCCATAACCCGCAGCAAGGTGCGCATCGCATTGATTACACGACCGTTGCGCCCGATAATCCTGCCCACGTCCTCGGGGGCCACATGGAGTTCAAGGATTGTGGAGTTTGGTCCGGATACCTCCTCCACTCGCACTTTGGAGGGGTCTTCTACAAGGGCTTTAGCAATGTATTCCACCAGTTCCCTCATAGAAAGGTTACCTTCTTGATTCACAGGATTGTTGCCGAAGTCCATTTCCAGAGCCATAGTCACCACCCTTCCTTTCCTGGTTTTTGATGTAAGAAGTTGAGGTTAACCCCGCTCAAGGCCGAGGGTTACATCCTACCAGGGTTACTTCCCCTTCATTGCCCTGAATTTTTCCATAACCCCTGTTTTCTCAAGCAGCCTCGCTGCTGCTTCAGTAGGCTGAGCGCCCACACCAAGCCAGTAAAGGGCCCTCTCCTCATTAATCTGGATAGTGGGGGGCTCGGTGCGGGGATTGTAGAAGCCGATGTTCTCTATGTATTTGCCATCCCTGGGCGCTTTGGAATCGGCTACCACAATCCTGTAGCTTGGTTGCTTTTTCATCCCCATCCGTCTAAGTCTTATCCTTACCAATTACACCTCCTTTGTAATGTGGTTTTTGCAAGGCACATCTCTCAGCCTGTGGTCGGAGGGAAGAACCACCCTGCCACCAGGTATGCCAGGACCAACAGAAGCCCGGTGAAAAGATGTACCTGGATGGTAACCGCATTGGCAGGGATGATTTCCGGAACCCGGTCATAGAAACGTCTGAGGGTACGGATGGCTTTATAAGCCAGAGGTGCTGTAAGGATTGCCAGGAGGCTTGTCCCTGGCATCCACCTGGCGAGCACCCCTATCAAAATCGTGATGTAAACCGCCGCCAGGATAATTACATATCCCTTTACGGCTTTCTCCCTCCCCCAATGGACGATAAGGGTGTGCTTGTCCACCACCTTGTCGGCCTCGTAGTCAGGGAATTCATTGATGTAAAGGACTTCGGCTATCAAGAACCCTACCGGGATGGATGCCCAAAAAGCAGGCCAGGAGAGATGCTGGGTTTGCACGTAATAGGCCCCCAGCACCATAATTGGGCCAAAACCCAACCCAACGGCCAGTTCGCCCAGACCATGCCCTATGTAAGAGGCCCCAAACCGGGGCAAGCTATACCAAACCGAGAGGAAGATGCCCAGGGCACCGATGACTATGAGCATCCATCCTCTGACATAAGCCAGGTACAATCCTATGATTGCCGTTAACAAATAGCAGGTTATGGCGATGTAAAGCATTGTCTGAGCCGAGACAACCCCCTCTTGGATAACTCTGCTCCCGCCACTGAAAGGGGTGGGGTGAGGGTTAGCCTCATCATTGCCCGAGAGGTGGTCACCGTAATCGTTGATTATGTTGGTAGCAGCATGGGCTGCTAGCCCCCCGATGAAAGCGAGCAGGAAATATCCCCAATGGAAGTGACCTTCCCACCAAGCTATGGCTGTTCCCAGGAAGACAGGCACCAGTGTGGCTGTGAAAAAGGGTGCTCTCGGGATGCGGATGATTTTGTGAAGCATCAGGCCCTCCTTAAAGTTTTCAGCATTTCTTCCACGGTCTGAAATCGCCTAAAGGGCTCCTTCTCCAGAGCCTTTAAAATTACCTCTTCAATAGTTCTAGGAATAGCAGGATTGAGTTCCGAAGGGGGTATAGGTTCCTTATCTTTTATAACCTTCAAAAGCTCTTCCTTCCCCTTAGCCATAAATGGCTTCACACCCGTGAGCATCTCATATAGAAGGACGCCCAGAGAATATATATCCGTCCTTTCGTCCACTGTAGTGTTCTCCCCTAAAGCTCGCTTTACCTGCTCTGGGGACACGTAGGGTAAAGTACCGATTACCTTATCTGCCTTTGCTCTGCGTCCTTCAGCAGCGATGCCAAAATCGGAAAGCACTGCCTCGATTTCAGCATTAGCCCTTCTAAAGAGGACGTTACCTGGCTTTACATCCCGATGTATTATACCTTTTGAATGTGCATATGCCAATGCTGAGCCAACTTGTATTATTATAGCCAGTGCCTCTTGGAGGTCAAGCCTCCCCTTCTGTCCCAATTTCTCTTCTAAGGAACCGCCGGATATATATTCAAGGGCTATATACCATTCATCAGTTTCAGGGTTTCTGGCCGCATAATAATTTTTACCCTCTATCTCCAGAGCTGGCAGTATCTTAATGATGTGAGGATGGCAGAGAAAAGGAAGTATTTCGGCTTCATTTTTTAAACGATCAGCCTCTGCTCCCCTTGCTACCTTTAAGATGACCTTCTCTTCTCTCTCCACAATTTGCGCCTTGTATACCTGGGCAGTCCCACTGGAAGGAAGCGTTTGTAAGATTATAAATCTTCCGAGCCTATCACCCTTTTTATAAGCCATCTTCACATCTGAAGATCAACTCTATATTTGGTCCTATTCGAATCCTATCCCCGTTATGAAGCTCAATGGCTCCCAAAACTCGCTGTCCATTCACAAAGGTGCCATTAGTACTCTCCAAGTCATAAAGGTAGAATTTCTCCCCATCGGTTATAATCTTAGCATGCTGTCTGGAAACCAAAATGTCTGGGAATGCAATGTCGCATAAACGTGGATCACGTCCTATTAAAGTGCGTTCTTTAAGTTGGAAGCTTTTCCCCGCTTCAGGGCCTGTTACTACATCTAACCGGGCTTTAAGCTCAGAATATTCAGTAGCAGGAGTGGAAGGAGGTTCCATAACAGAGGCCTGGGGTACACCAGTTGGAACCGGTGCTACCATCACATCTCTGAGCTCAAGTGCCTCTTCTATTTTCTCAAGCCGCTTTAACCGAAGTTGCAGTAGATAAGCAACAGCTGCCCCCATAGCCGAGACCACAGAAGCTACTAGAATGGCAGCTATTATTGTGGGCCAATTCATATTATACCTCCACAAAAAGCCATATCACTAGCGCAAAGGAGAAAAAGCCTAGGAAGTTAGCAAGAACATGTGAGAATCCTATCATCTTTTCTCCGGGCAAACTATACCTCGGTCTTTGAGGTGGAGCCACTAATTTCAGGCTTATAACCCAAAATATAAGTGTGATAAGGAAGAGCAGGAAAGATGCATATAAATTGAGTCGTACTTCTTCCAGTGAAGGAGCGGGTGATGTGACAACTCTGTTAAAATTATCAACCAGTATCGAAGCATCAAAAGAAACAGCAGCTAGACATAAATCCGCACCTGCACTCTCAGGAGCCATCCGGAAAGCGCTTTTAACTAATATATCCAGCAATAAGAAAACAACGGATAAAGCGATCAAAGTCACTTTAACGACATCAACATTTGCCACTAACCAAGACATTGAAAAGCTCCCCTCGTACTTAGTAGGGAGGAACAAGGTGTTTTTGCACAGCAGCTTTGCTGCTGTGCAAAAACACCTTTAAATTAAGCTCACCCGAACATCCGCAACAACCCTGGCAAACGCCCTTTCTTCATCTGCTTCATCATCCGTTGCATCTGGCGGAATTGAGCCAAGAGCTGGTTCACTTCCTGCACGGTGGTGCCTGAACCCCGGGCAATACGCCGCTTACGGCTGGCGTTGATGATTTCAGGATGGCGACGTTCCTCCGGAGTCATAGAGCATATTATGGCTTCG
>DRAO01000221.1 GCA_011041825.1 Chloroflexota bacterium | reverse complement strand
GAATCTCCAAATCCCCACAGGTCCAGGGCGTAAGTCCGGAAATAAGGGGATAATTCTTCCATACTCCCCATCCAATAGCGCCACGACCCCAGCCAGCCGTGGATGAAAATGAGGGGACGGCCTCTTCCTATCACTTCGTAATGGATTATGCCACCGTCAATGACAATAGCACTCACCGCTCACCCCTGCTTGCTGTATTTATCAATGATTTCCTGCATCTTCCTTATGAGTTCATCAGGAGCGAAAGGCTTCACCACGTAATCCACTGCCCCAGCTTCCAACCCCTGCTTTATCTCCATCTCCTGCCCCTTGGCTGAGATGAAGACCACAGGGATATCCCGTGTAACCTCGCTCTCCTTCAACTTCTCACACACCTCATACCCCGTCAACTTCGGCATCCGGATGTCCAACAACACCAGATCAGGCTTCTCCACTATTGCTTTCTCCAAAGCCTCCAACCCATCCATCGCCTGTATCACCTCAAACCCCCCTAACTCAAGGCTGAACGTTATCAACTCCAATATATCCCTCTCATCCTCTGCTACCAGAATCTTTGCCATATCTCACCTCCCTTCCGTCCAGATGGGCAGCGTAAAGCTGAACACACTCCCCTCTCCCACCTTGCTCTTAAACCATATCTTTCCCCCTTGCATCTCCACCAGGTTCTTCGTTATGTACAACCCCAGACCTGTCCCTCCTGTCTCCTTCACCATCGGATGCGAACCACGGAAGAACCGCTCAAATATCTTCTCCTGTTCATCATCGGGTATCCCTATCCCCGTATCCTCCACATCCACCTCCACATATCCATTAACCCGCTTCACCCTTATCTTCACCTTCCCTTCGCTAGGCGTGTACGCACACGCATTGTTCACTAAATTGCTCAATATCTGCACCACCCGTGAACGGTCCGCCCTCACCGGCGGAATCGCATCATTTATCTCCACCTCCAATATCAGCTTCTTCTCCTCCGCATATCTCCTCACCGAACTCATCACTTCTTCTATCACCCCAGGAAAATACACCGGCTCTACCCTCAGACGCAGCTTCCCCGCCTCTATCAGCGATATATTCAACAAGTCCTCCACCAGATTGCTCATCCGTTGCACGTTCGAGCGCACCTTCCCCAGGAATTCCCTCTGCCTCTCGCTGATAGGCCCTGCCTTCCCGCTCAGTATCAAATCCGTGTACCCCTTAATGTTGGTCATCGGATTCCGCAATTCGTGAGATACTATGGAAACGAACTCGCTCTTGGCTTCACTGGCCTTCTGAATCTCCTCATAAAGGCGGGCGTGCTGGATGGCAATGGCTGCCCTATCAGCCAACTGCTGGATGAAACTCAAATCGCCTTCGGTAAAAGCCCCCTCGTAAGGGCTCTCCAGCGTTAAGGTGCCTATGACCTTACCTTCCAGCAATATGGGCACGCTTAATTGAGCCTTGGTGGATTCCAAGGTCATCTCATAGTCAGGGTCCTCTTCCACATTGGGGCACAGACAGGGCTCACCCGTCCTCGCCACCCGACCGGTTATGCCCTTCGTCACGGGGTAAGGATGATTCATATAATACTTGAATTCTTCAGGATAACCTTTCTGGGCCAGGACGTAAAGCCCCTTGCCGGCCTCCCTCTCTTCGAGCAAAGCTAAGGCTCCGGCTGCGGCTCCGGTGGCGGCTATGGCCCTCTCCAGGACCAAATTTAGCACCCTGGTCAGGTCCAGACAAGCCATCGCCAGTTCCCGGTCAATCTCCCTGAGGGTGGTCAATTCCCTCACCCTCTGAGCCAGGGCTTCGTCTGTCTTCTCCAACAGGCGGGCGTTCTCCAGGGCTATGGCCGTCTGATTGGCTATGTTCTGGAGGGTTTCCAGGTCATCACGGGTGTAAGCATTTTCCCTCTCATAATCCTGAACGGCCATAACCCCGATGACTTTGCCGTGGGCAATCATCGGGACCCCCATCCAACTGCGGGCCAAGCGCCCTATCGGCTGGATGCCAAGGCGTTCGAGTTCCTCCTCCAACCGGGAGGGGAGGAAAAGGGGCTTCCCCGTCCGAATTATGTACTCCGTCAGGCCGCTGGGCCGCATCTTTCGAGTTGCCCTTTCAAGGCGGGCCTTGTCCAGCATCTTGCCATCTTCAACGGCGAAGGCAAACTCTATCTCTTCCCTCTCAGGGTTATAGAGGGCAATGTAGAAATTGGTAACGTCCACAAGGCGACCCATTTCCTTATGGACGATTTTGAAGAGCTCTTCCGTATCCATCACTGAGCTTATGGCCTGGGCTATTTCATTTAGGACGGCCAGCCTTAAGGTGCGCTTCCGCTCCTCTGCCAGGAGGATGGCATTTTCCAGGGCTGCTTCGCTTTTAGCTACTATGGCTTCCAACATCGCCAATTCATCTTTGGTGAAGGGGCCATCGAACTTGTTGCCCAGGGCAATCAAGCCGAAAGGCTCCCCTCGCCTTCGGATGGGGACGGCCATAAACGAATTTATGCGGGGGCCATCCTTAAACCACCTGGAAAACCGCACATCTATCTCCAGGTTGTTTATCAGGTAGCTGCGGCCTTCATCTATTATTTTCTCGGCCAGAGTTTTCCTCCCTTCTGGGGGAAGGGGGATCTCGGAGGGGGCATTTCCTCCCTCGCCCAGGCGAACTTTACGCCGAAGTCGCCCATTAACCTTGATGATGATTTCGCCCCAGGTAGCTCCAAAAATGCGGGCGGATTCTTCCAGCATCATCCTCAGGATGGCGTCGGGGTCCGCCCGGCTGGCGAAGAGTTCACCCAGGTCACTAAGGGTGCGGTAAAAATCCCGCTGCCTCTGCTGACTCCCAAACCACTGGTCTATGGCAATGGCCCCCAAAGCCAGGAGTAAGAGCTCAGCCACTATCGAGGACACTTTCTCGCTGAAGAAATGAACCTTAGCTATGAGGAGAAGGCGGGGGAGCATAATTGAGGCCACCGCAAAGGTGGCCAATAAGCCCATACTTAAGCCATAATAGAAGGAGATCAGGAGCACAGGTATGAAGTAAAGGTAGCGAATGGCAGGGACAGGGTTCTCCTCGGTGGCAACCTGGAACAAAGCCCAGGTTATAAGGGCAATCAATATCATTGCTACTAACGCAGGAACAGACGACCGTCTCCTCACGGTTTACCCCCTAACTTACAACTAAAGTGGTGGTCAAACTGAAGAACACATTGCTCATCCAACAGCACAAGATGTTATTCCTCCACCGATAGAGGAGAGCGTTCATAACCGCCATCGTGAGGATGTAGAACAAAGCCGCCAGGGTGACAAAGGCCAGCTCTGTCCAGGAGGTTTTCATCATATAGATTAAGACGTTGGCAAAGGCGGTGATAAAGGCTGACTTCCACATCCCCCAACCCTCATAGTTGTGGAGATAATTGAAAAGGAAACCCCTGAAGAAAAGCTCCTCACTCATAGATTGGATCCCAAATTCGTAGAAGACCATCCACAGGGTATAAGGGATTTTCCGGGGAAAGACGGGATGTCTTATGATAAGAGCCACTGTGAGGAGATGGACACCCAGGGCTAAACCAGCCAGCAACCCTATCCCAATGTTCTCAGCCCACCTGGAGAAGCAAAGGCCAACCCGACGGGCCTCGGAGGGGTATTTCCTGGCGACAAGCAGGAAGGGTGCCCAGGGCAGGAGCATAAGGAACCCCAGCATAAGGATGGGGTCTTCGGCCCGTGGGGATATATGCAAGGGCTTGGTTAATCCCATTTTGGTGGTGTAATCCACCAAGGCCATCACGGCTACCGAGAAAGCATATACCGCCAGGGAATACCTGAAAGCCCGCTTGCCCATCCTCCGCCACAGTATGAACCACATCGGAGCAAAGAGGTAGAGGCAGAGGGAGCCAACCTCACTGATGAAAGCTGATAGGGCTATGGAGTTCACCGTCCTTTCCGTAACACCCACCACAAGTGCAGCCACTACCAGGGTCAGTATCCCCAGGAAACGGGCGTAGCGGCGCTCTTCGGTCAATTGCCTTTCCACCAATTCGGCATCTTCATTAACCAAGAAGGCCAAAGTTGACATAAGCTTCCCCCCGTGCTTTCACCCTTACAAGGGACATTTTTATGTCCAAGGTTCGGAGATGACCCTCTTAATCTCCCCTACAAGGGTTTCGGCGCTGAACGGTTTTACGAGCAATCGTTTAGCTCCCAAGCCGAGCACTTTCACCTTTGCCTTCTCCTTATCCACGGGGCTGGCCGTTATGACTATGATGGGAATGTGGCGAGTGGTCTCCTGAGCCCTTAACCTCTTCAACACCTCATACCCATCCATCCCCGGCATCTTGAGGTCGAGGAGGATCAAATCAGGCGGTTCTTCTTCAACAGCTTTGAGGGCTTCCTCGCCGCTGTAAACCCCCCGTACCCGGTAATTGTGCCTGCTCAGGACCTCCACCAGCCATCCGGTTATATCCTTATCATCATCCACAACCAGGATTTTGTCCAGCTTACCTCCGTCCAAGCTTTCCAAGAGGTTGCGCACGCTCCGCAGGAGCCTCTCTTCCTCGAAGGGCTTTATCACGTAATCGGCAGCCCCAAGGGCGAAGCCCTTTTCCTGCTCGGCCAGGACCGATACAATTATCACAGGGATGGATGCTGTGGCTTCATCAGCTTTGAGTTGCTCTAATACCTCAAAGCCATCCATATCCCCCAGGAGAACATCCAGGGTTATCAGGTCCGGGGAAAGCTCCTTAGCCAGCCATAAAGCGTCCTTCCCGCTCAACGCTATGGTAGCCTCGTAACCTTCCTTCTCCAGGTTATGTCGGATTAATTCAGCTACATCCCTGTCATCATCCACCACCAGGATCTTCCTGCGCTCCCTGACAGGGGTGGGCCTCTCCACCTTTTCGGGGGCCTCCGCCTCAGCTATGGGGATGGTGAAGCTGAAGGTGGAACCTTTGCCAAGCTGGCTTCTGACCCAGATTTCCCCGCCATGCATCTCTACGAAGGCCTTGGTTATGGAAAGGCCAAGGCCGGTTCCAGGGCTTTGCCTCACCACCGGGTTATCAGCCCTGAAGAAGCGGTCGAACACCTTCGGGAGGTCCTCCGGGGCGATGCCAATGCCGGTATCAGTGACATCCACCTGTACTTTGTCGTCTACCACCCTGGCTTCCACTTTTACCGTACCGCCTTCAGTCGTGTAGTTGCAGGCATTGGAGATGAGATTGGTGAGGATTTGGTTCAGGCGGTCCCTATCAGCCCATAGAGGAGGCAGGTCATCGGGGATGTTAACGATGTAATTGAGGGACTTCTCCTCTATAGTGCGCTGGAACACGGGGGTAACTTCGTCCAGCACCTCTGTCAGGTCTACAGGCTGGAGGTTAAGCCTAATCCTACCGCTTTCGATGCGGGAGATGTCCAGGATGTCGCTAACCAGGGTGGCCAACCTGTCGGCGTTGTTCTTCACAATCCGGAGGAATCGCTTCTGACGCTCATTGAGCTCACCCACCATCCCCATATAGAGCAGGTCGGTATACCCCTTGATGGAGGTCATCGGCGTGCGGAGTTCGTGGGAGACTGTGGAGATGAACTCCGTCTTCATCCGGTCTATCTCTACTTCCCTGGTGATGTCCCTCAAGACAGCCACGACTCCAAGGCCCCCTCCTGCTCCTATTGGGGCAGGGGAGAGGGAGACTTCTACAACTTTGCGCTTCCCCTCCACCCTGAAGCTCACAGGTTCCCTTCCCTCGGCAAGCTTGGCCTTGTTGAGCAGGAGCTCAGTGTAGAAGCGCAATACCATATCCTTGTCCTCTTCTGCGGTTAATGCCAGGATGTCCCGGACAGGATGCCCGGTTAACTCCCCTCCCCTCAGGTTCAGGATGTTTTCGGCAGCCGGGTTGATCATAAACACCCGGTCATTTTCGTCTATAACGAGGATGCCGTCGGCAACGGATGTGAGGATGGCCTGCACCCGGGAGGCTTCGGCTGCCTGCTCCTGAAGCATCTCACCAAGGCGCTGGGCCTGGTCGGTGATGAGGCGATAGAGTTCGGCGTTGTTGATGGCCTGGGCCACCTGAGAAGCTGCCGCCGAGACCAGCCTCAAGTGGTCTTCGGTGAAATAGCCGGGTTGAGGGTGGAAGAGGAGCATCACGCCCAGGACATCCGCACCCACAGCGAGGGGGACAGCCAGGGCCGATTTGCGCACTTTATCCACCTCCAAATCGAAGGACACCCACCTGGGGTCTTTGGACACATCTTCAACGATGACGGGCTCCCTCTTCTGAGCAACCCATCCGGCGAGGCCATAGCCAGGCCTGAGGGGAGTGGGCTTGCCTCCCCTGGGCAACGGCTTCTTCCTCCCGAAAGCTGCCCGGTAGACAAAGTGATTGGTGGAGGGGTCGAGCAGGAGTATAGCACCCTGAGGCGCTCCCACAGCTTCGTGCATCATCCGCAGGGCCTCGTTCAGCACCCGGTCTATATCCAGCGTCGTCACCAGTTCCCTGGTTATCCGGTAGAGGTTCTCAACCCGGTCTCGCTCCAGGGACAGGTCCTCCAACGCCTTCCGGAGTTCGGCTGTCCTCTCCTCGACCCTCTTCTCCAATTCCTGGGCAAATTTCCTGAGCTCCTGATAAAGCCGGGCATTCTCGATGGCCGCCGCCAATTGCCCGGCGAAAATCATCACCACTTCGGCGTCCTCTTCGGTGAAGAAGTTGGGGATTTCCTTATCTACAGCCAACTGCCCTATTATCTTGTCCTTGTAGATAATGGGCGCCCCTATCCAGGAGCGGATGCGCTCCACGCCAGCTACTTTCTCCAGGATGTTCTCTTCCCTGGTATCCCTTATGAGCACGGGCCTGCGGATCTGCTGCATCCGCCGGAAGGGGATGTTCCTCTCGGCATCAAAGGTGGTCTCCAGCACCTCCTTCGTCTGCTCCCCAAACCCTCTGGCGGCCACGATGCGCAGGGTATGGTCCTCCAGCAGGGAGAGGGAAGCGGTGTCGTAATCCACCAGGCGCTTGAGGTAATCCAAAGCCTGGTTTATGATGGTGTTCAGGTCTAACGTTGAGGAGAGGAGCTGGCCCATCTCCCGGAGGGCAAGGGCCAGTTCACGGCGCCTTCTCTCTTCCTCAAAAACACGGGCATTTTCGATGGCCACAGCTGCCAGGTCTGCGAGCATCATCACGATGTTGAGGTCTTCCTCGGTGAAGACAGGGTCCTCCCGGAGGTTGGCAGCGGTCAATGTCCCCATCACTTTCCCCTTGGCAATGAGGGGGGCCACGATAACCGACTTGGTTCCAAAGCGCCTGGATTTCTCCAAGGCCACCCCGGTGTTGCGGGGGTCTTCACAGACATCAACCACCAAGGTGGGCTTCTTCTCCCGGATGACCCACCCACTTATACCCGCTTCCACTTCTTCATAGCTCACACCTTCGAGGTGCTCCTTCCACTTGTCTTCATAGCCGCTTTCCAGCACCTTCAGCAGCCTCCGCTTCTCCACATCCACCAGGAAGAGGCGGCTCCTCCTGGCACCGGTGATGTACTTCACCTGCTCGGTTATGAAGCGGAGCAAGCTATCCAGGTCAAGTGTGGAGGCAAGCTCCTTGCCCAGTCGGTAGAGGATGTCCAGCTTCTCACTGTGCTCCTTCACCTGGTTGAACAGCCGGGCGTTATAGATGGCGATGGAGAGGTGGTCAGCCATAGTCTCCAGGGCAACCACGTCTTCCTCTTCGAAGGCCCCTGGAGCTCTATCACCTATGTCCATCACCCCTACGACTTTACCACCAACCCGAAGGGGTATGCAGAGTTCGGACTTAGGTTGCCAGCCAGGGGCACTGATATAATAAGGGTCCTTGCTCGTATCGTTAGCCAGGCGGGTTTTGCCCGTCCTGGCCGTCCAGCCTATCATCCCTTCGGTTATTTTCTGGCGGTACTTCCCCGGCAAAGCCCCCTTAAAGATGCTGGAAGACGCCTTCATCACCAGCTCTTCGCCGCTTTCATCCAGCATCAATATGGCGGCGTGGGGGTAGCCAAAGTTACGGCGGATGGCTTCGACGGCTTTGGAGAGCAATTCATCTTCGTTCAGGATTGAAGAAGCTTCCCGGGCCACTTCAGCAAGGGCTGTGCGTCTCGCTGCCCGCCTCTGGGCAGCCTGGTAAGCCCGGACGTTCTCCACGGCTACCGCCGCTTGGGCGGCGAAAGTCTCCAGGATTTCGAGGGTGGTGGGGGAAGGTATCCTGCCATCAACGGGGTCATCCACGCTTATGACGCCCAAAATCTCACCCCTGCTGGAGCGCAAGGGCACCATCAGCATATCTTCCGGGTGCCAGCGCCCTTCCGGCCAGGGTTCGGCCTCTTCGGGGACCGGCAAGGAGGTGTAGGTGTGCAATTCTTTGCCCCATTGCTCCTTCTTCTGATGGGGGAAGAAGTAGCTGTTGCCTATCCGATATTCATCGGTCAGGATCCTCTCCACAACTTCGAGGGGCTGCTGGACTTTCTTCAACTCCTCCAGGATATAAAGGGGGATGCCGGCTGCCGCCACCCGCTTCAACATCGGAGGGATGCCTTCTACCACGCTTATGAGCACCACCCGGAACCCCACCGTCTCCTGGATGGCGTAAGCAACATCCTCCAGCATCTCCTCCAGGGGGCGGTCGCTTCGGAAGGAGCGGCTCAACTCCGAGAGAGCGGCCAACTGCTCGGCCCGCCGGTGGGCCATCTCCCGTGCCCTCAATTGCTCCTCATAACGCATAGCATTGCCGATAGCCACGGAGGCGGCTACGGCCATCATTTCCACGAAGCGGACGTGGCTTTCGGTAAAGGCATTCTTGCGGTTGCTTTCCAGGTTTATGATACCTACAACCTTGTCCTCGTAGAAGACAGGCACCGCCAACTCCGATTCAGTATCATAAGTGCCAGGGATGTAATCCTTATCGAGGCTCACATCACCGACGAGCACCGACTTCCCGAGCCTCGCTGCCTTGCCGTGGATACCTTTATCGAGGCTGAAGCTTTTGTCCTTGAAAGCCTCTTCCAGTTCGGGCGGGTACCCCCTGAGGGCTTTAATGGTATAAATCCCCTTATCCCCGTCCACAAGGGCCACATCCACGTATTCGGCTCCTGTAGCCCGCACCGCTTCATCACATATCACCTCGAAGATGTGCTCCAGGCTGAGGGTGGAGCTCAACTCCTGGGTGATTCTAGCCAGGGCGGCAAGCTCATCCAATCTGATGCGAAGGTCCTGGTCGGTTAGGCCATAGAGGCGGGCGTTCTGGAGGGCGATGGCCGTTTGGTTCACCATTGCCTTGACCAGGTTCACTTCGGAGGGGGAGAAGGAGCGAGGGTTTTTCCAAGCCAGAGCCAATGCCCCGGTCATCGTCTCGCCCACCACCATAGGGAACAACCCAACGGCTTTCACCCAGGGGAGCATTTCTTTGAAGCCTATCCCCCTGCCCTCATACTTATCTACATCTTCGATGATGATGGGCTCCCGGGATGAGAACATCCGATAGGCCATAGCGGTGGCGTAAGCCTTCTCGTAGAACCTCTCCATTTTTTCACGGTGCTCCGGCGAGGGTTCAAGCCCCTTGATAGCCACCAGCTTTATTCTACCCAGGGTATCCGGCATTACCACCACGCTTATATCCGGGGAGAAAACTTTGCTAATGTGCTCCAGGGCAGCCTCGGCTATTGATTGCATATCCAGGCTCTGGGCAACAGCCTCAGCGTGGGCCAAGAGGGTCTGAGCCTCGAAGGTGCGCTGGCGCTGTTCTTCGTAAAGCCGGGCATTCTCCAGAGCTATGGCGGCGTGTTCAGCCAGCTTCTCCACCAGGCGAAGGTGCTCCTCGGTGAACCCTCCCAACCTGGTGCTCTCCAGGTTCAGGACGCCTATAACTCTATCCTGCACCTTGAGGGGGATGGCCATCTCGGACCTGGTCTCACCGATAACCTCCACGTAGGCGGGTTCCTTCCTGACATCGGAGGCCAGCACAGGCTTTCCGGTTTTCACAACCTTACCGATAACGCCTTTGCCCGTATCCCAGGGGGTGGTCTTGTACGGCTCTATCACTTCTTCAGGATAACCCTTATATGCTACAACCAAAAGCCCCTTCCCATCGGGCGTAAGGCGGTTTATAACCCCGGCTTCAGCCCCCGTCAATTCCATCGCCCTCTCAAGGGTGAGCTTCACCACCTTCTCGTAATCCAAGGTGGAGGTTATCTCCCGGTCAAGCTCCTCTATAATTCGGCTCTCGGTTACATCGTGGAAGACCAGGGAGAAGTAGACGGTTTCCTTCACCACGGTTTTATAGGAGGACACCTCAAAGAGGCGGTTGTTATAACGGACCTCAACGGTGCCCTCGGTGGTGAGGAGGAGCAGGAAATCCTCCTTCGGGATAAAGTGCTCGGCAATGGTTATCAAGCTCTGGCCCGGGTAGATACCCAAATCCTCACGGGCTTTCCGGTTAGCGAAGAGCACTTCACCACCTATACCGACCAGCAGCACCGCTTCGCCGACGCTCTCAACCATAGCCTTTTCCAGGGGAGGCGAGGTCCCTTCGCCCCGGGCAGCTTTACTCAAGAGCCAGAAAACGCCTATTCCCATAATTACCCCTACCAGGGAGATCAGAACCCACCCCAACATTTATCCTCACCTCTGGGATTATTTTGATAATAGGTAGCCGTACAACTTTGAGTGCTCACCGTAATCAATGATGACCTCAGTTTGTTCCACTTTCCAGGGCTGCGCCAGAGCCTTCAGCTGCTCAGCCGTCCTTGGATACGTCTTGTTGCCCGTCAAAGCATATATGAAAACAAGAATCTTGAAAGAAGGAGGGAGCGGGACATTTGGGTTCCTAATCCCTGCCGAAAGGGACAGGAGGGAACCCGGTGCAGACCAATCGTAAAGGCTGCTGAAGACCTCCTTTAGAGCATCATCAGGGATGAAGTAAGAGGAGCCTATGAAGATGATGCCAGCTTTCGGGTTGGGACCCAGGAAATCAGAAGCCTCAGGTAACACGGAATCCCTGAGCTTTATTATGTCACCCTTGATGTAACGCACTTTAGGGTTATCCCCGATGATTTCCCTCCCCAGCTGCACTACCTCCGGGTCTTTGTCCACATAAAGGACTTTAGCCTCAGGAAGGAGTTGATGGACATGGCCAGATGTGGGGACCCCTGCCCCCAGCACGAGGAACTTATCAATCCCCCTCTTGCTCATCTCCAAGGTCACCCGCTGACCGTAGAGCCATCTTTCCACAGCGCTTTTCTTGTAGGACATAAGCCTCTTCAAGAAGGCCAGCAGGGCCTTTTCAAAGGGATTAAGCAAGGATGTATCGTCCTGGAGCATCGCCGCCACAACCTTGCCCGTCTTGTAGATGGCCATAATTCCCCCCTTACAGTTTCATTGCGATGTATCCACTGGCATAAGCCTTCTGTCCAGGTGAGAGCTCCGGATTGCCGGGAAATATAGGCACCACTTTTACAACTCTCCAAGGCAGCATAAGGGCTTTTAAGCCGGCATCAGTCCGGATGTGATGTCTATTCCCCACCAAGAGGTAGATGAGTTTAAAGATGACGTACCGGATGTAAATCCCCGGGGTTGCCCTTATGGTCTCGGCATCTATGTTGGTAACACTCAGGTAAGAGCCGGGGGCAACCCAGGCGTAGATGGACTTGAGAATCCGGCGTATGAGGTTATCGGGAAGAAAGGCAGTTACCCCCACCATAATTACTCCCAACCGAGGCGATTCGCCAAAGAATTCCTGGCATACAGGTTTTATGGTCTCATCCCATCGCCTTAAGTCTCCCCACACGTAACGGACGTTCTCCCTCCCGGCCAGCAACTTCTGCGCCTCTCTCACCACCTCCTCATCGTTATCCACATAAAGGACCCTGACATCTGTGAACAAACGATGGATATGGGTCGGTAAAAGGACCCCGGCTCCTAATACGAGATAATTCCGGATGCCAGCTTTGTAAAATTCCAGCATGCTCCTCTGGCTGAAAAGCCACCTCTCCTTAACCGCCCTCCTGATAGAACCTAGGCATTTGAACAGGAAAAACACACATCTCTCCAGGAGATTGAGCCCTTCCTGTTCTTCTACAACCATTGCAGCCACTAGTTTAGCAGTGCTAAACTTAAACATCCATCCCCCTTAAAGGCCTGCCTTCCTCCGGGCCTCCGCTGCCACCTCCGTTATCTGCCTTATATCCGCAAAGGGGCCATCTTCAGGGGTTATGATCCCACAGATAAGGCTCATAAAGGGCACCTCCTTCTTCTCTCCCTCCTGTTCCGTCAGTATATACCCACGTTCCCGGTCCATAAAGGAATAGAAAGTATGCACCTGTTCGTTGAAGCGGGAGATAGCTTCCTCCTTGAGGTTCTGAGCCCTTTCCTTCCGGGTGATGATTAGAAAGTCATCAGTGCCCACGTGGCCGATGAAATCCTGCGGGGTGCCCACGGAATCCACCACCTCGCCCAGCATAATGCCCACGAAGCGCAGCACATCATCCCCAGCCACAAAGCCATAAACGTCGGTGAATTCCTTGAAATACTTGAGGCCAAAGAACAAGAGAGCCCAATCATCTCTCTGAAGGAGTTCCTTAAGCTGCTCCTCAACCAATTTGCTGCTGGGCAGACCGGTGACAGGGTGGCTGAGGTTTTCATAAGTGGCTCTACGTAAAGCGTTCTGCACCCGAAGGCGCAGCTCTTCCACATCGAAAGGCTTGGTTATGTAATCATCCGCCCCTAGTTCCAAACCGGCGATTTTGTCGCTTCTCTCATCCCTCTGGGTGAGGAAGATGATGGGGATATGGCTGGTGCGGAGGTTGCTCCGCAATTTCTTGCATACTTCATAGCCATCCAAATCCGGCAGGTTGATGTCCAGGATAATGAGGTTCGGGGTTTTACGGCGGGTCATTTCGAGGGCTTCCCCACCCCTATAGGCTACTTCCACTTCATAACCGAGGGAGTCAAAATATATCCGAAGCATATCGGCAACATCGTGGTCGTCTTCCACAATGAGGAGTCTGCCTTTTTCCATTATCTCTACTCCCCCCTTTCTATGATAGGGGACCTGCGGCCCCCATTTCAGGGTAAATTACAGGATGAAAGCCGTGCTTCTCGGCGATGCGTTCTATCTCCCTGATCTTCTCCACTTCCAAATCTCGTCCAAGGGTGTAGCACTCCAGGCGCTTTTCCATCGCCAAGGCGATGGTTTCCGCCATACAGGCATAGGCTAGCCCCTCAGGTAAGCGGATGTCGAAGCCGAAGTCCGGCTCACCGGGCACTTCCACCACCCCTCCCTTCAGGATTACCACGTCATCCCTTTCCCTCTCCACCTCGGGAGAGATATTGGAGGGGATAGCGATGTCGCATACTATGGCTCCCCTTTTAAGGTGCCCAGGGGTTACCAAGGGGTCCACTGCTCCTGCTGCCGTCACCACTAAATCGGCCTCCCGCATATCCTCCAACCGGGTGCTAATCCTAACCTCTCCCCCTGTTGGAAGCTCATCCCGAACTTTGCTAAGCCTGTCCAGGCTCCTGGAAAGGAGGATTAACCTCCTTGCCTCCGAAGCCAGCAACTTGGTCGTGGCCTTCCCTATAGAGCCTGTGGCTCCGAGGATGGCAACGGTGCTTTCCCTTACGTTAATGCCCCGTTTTAGGGCCGCCTCCTTCAGCGCCTTGACGGATGCAGCCACCGCATAGCTGTTGCCGGTGGTCACAGGCACCGAGATGCTTCGGGCTACCGTTACGCCTGCATCTCCCACTACCGATGTGAAAGCTCCTAATCCTATTATATCAACACCTAATTTCTCCGCAAGTTTGCAAGTGGCTATTATCTTCCGGTAGGCAAACTCCACGGGCACCTCAATCATCCGCTTGGCCGTAAGCGGGCAGGCCAGGAGCCACCCCTTTACCTCCTCTCCGGTGGCCTGAGAGCGGATGCCCTTCACCTGCGAAAGGATAAGCGGTGGGAAATAGGCCGAAAGGAAATGGATTACGCTGATAGGCAGATATGTACCCAGTAGCTTGAACCGCTTTTTTACGTCCCCCCTCGGGTCTATGGGATGGATTATGAAGGCAAAGGTGGCCAACGAGTTTGATTCCTCCTCTAGGCTTTCTTCGGGATGACGAAGGTGCAAACATCATCTCCACAGGCCATACAGGTCTTCTCCTCCACGTTAACTTCCTTACCGGTAGCCCATTTGACGGCTTCCTTCAAAAGGCCCACGGTTACGAAACAGCAAGGGCGGTCTTTCTCAGGCCTGTAATGGGCCGGAGAGTCATCATAAATGTAGTAGAAATTGTCCTCATCCTCCTCCAGCCTTACTGGCAGGTTCCCGTGTTTAACCGCTGCTGAAGCAAAGTTCTTTAGGAAGAGGCCGAGCTTAGCCTCATAAGAGGGGATAAGGTTCAGGGCTAACCCCGTTAACCCTATAAGCTTTCCCCTCTCCTCCAAAGACCGCCTGAAGTTGGCCCGACCTATCCTCATCAGGATGGCTCTGGCTCCCCTATCCCCATAAACCTGTTCGATAGCTTCTTCAATGAGACCGTACTCCTGGAGGGAAGGACCCAGTTCGGTGTCATTCGGTGGCTTCTGCCCCAGAAATTGCTCCTGACCGGCTTGCTTGAGAACCACTGTTAACCCCTTGTCTCCCAAGACTTCCTCCACAGCCTCCAGGAAGATGCACATAATAGCGTTGGCTATGAGCCTGGGCTCACCCATAAGTAATCCTCCTTCAGCAATTAACGTGGGTAAAGGCGCCGGTGCTTATGTCCTCCTCTGAATTTAAAGTGGTCACTCTCCTCATAATAGATGTTATGGGTTATGACGCCTCTCTCCTCAGAGCGCACCAGCACCACGTCCGATTCCACCGCTCTACCGGGGTAAAAAACCAGGCCCGAGCCTATCCGACAATTGTGGCCCACACAGCAGCCGAGGACAGGCAGGCCGGTGGAATGCAATTTGCCTTCGTGAAGCACGTGCACCGGCTTGGGAAGGAGGTTGAAATCGGTGAAGACCACCCCTGCACCTACGAAGGAATCCCTCCCCACCACGCTCAATTGCAATACGGCGTTCTGGGCTACCATTGAGTTTTCCATCAACACGCTCATAAACAGAGCCGCCCTGAAGGGCAGGTAACACCCATCGCTAACCACGCTTAAAAGCAATTGGCATCCCTGCATTATGTTCACGTTATTGCCGATGAGGCAATTGGATATCACCACCCCCGGCCCAATGGTACAGTTGTTGCCAATATAAGTAGGCCCCTGAATTATGGCCGTGGGGTCAATCTGAGTGTTACGCCCCACCTTAACCAACTCCGAGCAGGAGAGAAAATGCTTCCGCTCCAGAATGGAGCGGAGGAGAATCCGGAGCTTTACCGAAAGCTTGTCGGCTTCTTTCTCCATCCTGGCCCCTTCTGCGAAGATGCCGAAGGGGACATTTGCAAAATAGATGTGTATCCAGTTCTCTATAGAAAGAAAAGACCTCAAAGGCACCCAGTAAACCAAATCTCCTGGAGGTGGAGCCATATAAGTAGGAACGTGATAGAACCCTATCTCCCGGGCTTGAGTTTCTATGACAAGGGGTTCAGCTTCTTCCTCAATCCCTTCCGGGAAATACCACATATCGGCTACATAGAGGCCGCCTTGCCGGTGGATGCCCTTCTGTAACAAAAGGGCATAGGTAGTTATGGCCTTATCCTCAGGAGAGAAGGCCACACGACAGGGTTTGTTCCTCCTCCGAGCCTCGGTTATGAAGGCTTCAAAGAAATGCTGGTCAAAGAAAAGGTTATCCCTGTAAACCAGGGTTTCCTTGTTATCCAGGGGGATTTCGAAAAATGAGTTTACCTCCAGTTCTTCCTCACAATAAGGGGCTAGGACATCGTGCTGATACAGCCAGAGGGGTTTGTTCATAACTCTTAAATCCCTGGCTGGTTCATTGAAAGGAAATATTTTCCTGTTATCCCTGATGATGACTTTCCTCATAGAATCAGCCCGAGCGATTGTTCAGAGGCTGACAGCCCCTTAAGTTTCTATTCTGTAGGGGTTTTGGGGATTACGAACCGGCAAGCGTCATCCCCCACGGCTATGCAGGTAATCTCTTCCACTTTAAAGGTTTTGCCTCCGCTACCCCACCGCAGCCCTTCTTCAAGTATACCTACAGCAGCGTGGCAGCAGGGCGCATCAGTATGGCGCCCCCAGCAGACAGGACAGCGCTCGTTAACCCAGATGAAACGCTGGTCATCTTCCTCCAACCGCACAATCTGGTCGCTGAAGCGGTTAAAGGTCTCGGCGAAAGCATTGAGTCCCACCCGCAGTTTCACGCTTAAAGGCAGCACCCTGAGGGCCAGGTCAGCCATCCCCAGTACAGCTCCGAATTCCCGCAGGCCATATTTGAACGTAGCCCTCCCGGCCCTGAGGGCCAAACCCTTCCCCCCACGAGGGCCGTACATTTCCTCCAATGCTTCCTGAATGGCAGCAAATTCCTCGAAGCTGAATTCTTTGTTGAGGTTGTTAGGGGGCATTCTATCCACCAGATGCCGGAGTTTGGCAAAGTTCAGCACTGCATTGAGACCATTCCGGCCCAGCACTTCTTCCAGGCCCATAAGGTATGCTCTCGCCATCTTGTTGGGGTAATAATACTTGGGCAAGGGACCTTCATTAGGCCTAGCCATCGGTACCTCCTGTAAGGCTGATTGCTCAAGTAGACCATTCCTGAAGAGGGTGTATCTCGTATGAAAGCTTTGGCACTGCACGAAGCATCGAAGATTACCTCTATCCCCTTGAGTCCCCTCCTCTGAGGTTTTCGGCGAGCGTTTCGTTAAAGCCCGGTGGGTCGTCAAGCATTGGGAAATGCCCACAATGGGACATAAGCTTCACCCGGGCGTTAGGAATTGAACTCACCACCTCGGCCTGGCACGGGTCCACTATGTTATCCCGCAGGCCATAGATGCCGAAGACGGGGGCTTTCACGTCCTTAAGATAAGGCTTCAAGTCGGTCTTGTAAAGCGAGTTTATGCTCTGAAAGAACGAAGCCAGGGTTGTCTTGGAAATGTCCCTCATAAGCATATTGTACCATTCCTTCCAATCCCTGGCTGTCCAAGGAGCCATCATCCTCAGGACCCACCTGAGGAACCAAGGGTTGTTCCAGGCCAGGAAGGCCAACTGAGGGATGGCTGCCATCTTCAAAAGCAAGCTAAGCGATTTGCCTTCTAACGGCGAGCTGACCAAGCCCACCTGCTTTACCCTGGAAGGTGCTTCCAAGGCTACGCTCAGGGCCACCGTCCCACCCATCGAATGCCCTACCAATCTGGCTTTGCTTATCCCCAGCCGGTCCATAAACTGCAACACGAGGGCCACAAAATCCGGGATGCGAAAGCTCTCCCTTCTCCTGTCTGATTCACCAAACCCCCAGAAGTCAAGCGCATAAACCCTATATTGGCTCGAAAGCTCACGCATAGTGCCGAGCCAATAACCCCACGAGCCCAACCATCCATGGAGGAGTATAACCGGTTCCCCCTTGCCTATTACCTCATAATGGACCACTCCCTGCTCGGTAACCACTGAGGCCACCGCTTTTCCCCCTCACTCAAGCATCTCTAAAATGAGGTAAAGGAGTTCCAACAGCACCTTCTTCACGCTTTCCTTATCTGTGGCCACACAAGGTATGACCTTGGTCTTGCTATTCAACCGAAGGGCTATGCGCAGGTCTTCCACAGGCCAGGCATCAGGAAGGTCCTGCTTGTTGGCAGCCACCACGTAAGGCGTCCTGGCGTAACGGTGGAACACATCCAAAATATATCTAGCCTCCCGGAAGGTTTGGGGGCTGGTGCTATCCACCATCACCACGAATCCTAACATCCCCTCCGAGAGGATTTCCCACATAAAGTCGAAACGCTTCTGGCCTGGCGTACCGAAGAGATAGAGGACCAAGTCCTTATCCACAGT
>DRAO01000308.1 GCA_011041825.1 Chloroflexota bacterium | reverse complement strand
GGCGTGGAGGTAGGGGTGCTGGTAGGCGTAGGGGTCCAGGTGGGCGGGAAGGTGATGACCAGTGGGACTTCCGCTGGCGTAGGCTGAAGGGCTATTTCAGGCTGAGGGGACGGAGGAAAGGGATTTAAGGGCACATAAGGGTTGATGAAGATGATGAGGTAAACAGCGCCCACCAGCAGAGTAAGCACCAGGAAAATAAGGGTCAGGCCCCGCAACAATGATTCGCTTACCTTCACCTGTTTGAGCATATGATGCCCTCCTCCTCTCCCAGGAAAACTCCAGACCGAAAGCGTCCGATGCCCGGATTACAGTATCCTGCCGAAGCTTATGGATTTTGAATTTTTCGCTCTTGTTTACAAGATTGCACAAATTGGACAGGTCCTAAGTACCGGACTCTTTCGGCTCAAAGGGCTGAAAGATGAATATATAGCTGCCCTCTTCCAAGGTTCCAATCCGCAGGGCGTACCCTTTCCCGGACGCCCTAGCCGTATCCATTGCCTTCTCCAACCCTGCGGCCAGCTTATCCAATGGAGCATTTGCATATAGCCCTAACAGAGCCTTGCAGGCTTCATCCCGGTAAATCTCCACCCAGGCTCTATCTATCTGGTGTTGCTGGGGGAGGGCCACAGCCTCTTCGGTATACAAAGAGTAAAGGGCTTCGTAAGCTTGGCTGAGTTGCGAACGTATTTCATCGGTTCTCTCTTCCCATTCGGGGACCAGGCTTACGCCAAAGCCCCTGACGGCTATCCTGTACTTCAGGGTAAGCCAATTAATCCTCGCCCAAAGCCATCCAGCCCGATAGGAAAGGCGCTCTTCCGAAGCCAGCTTCTCGTCGTAGAACTGCATCCTGGCTTTGTCTTCCTCCTTTAAAATCTCGGCCAGCTCCTTGACAGGGGCTTCAGGAATCTCCTTGGGCTTTGCCTCCAGAGCTTTGCTCAAGGTCAGGGCCTTTTCCAACCTTTCGGGGTTGGTGTAATTCTCCTCCGGCAAGGTGATGAATTCCGTTAACAATGGCTCCGGCGCTGATGCGGTTTCGGGCAGGGAAGCGAGGGCCTCCTCCAGTTCTTCGAGATGAGATTGCGCCTTGAGACTCCGGTAGCCTTCCTTAAGCCTGTCTGCCAGGATGACCCGCTGGGCCTTTTTCAGGTAAGGGCTCCGGGTTATCAAGAGGCCCGCCTGCTTGTATACGAAGAGGGCACGTTCTCGCTCCCCTATCTCCTGAAGCCCTTTAGCTGCCATAAGCAGGGCATCAGCCCGCTCAAAATCCGAAAGGAAGGGGCTCAGGATGGCTAATTTGTAAACCTGACCGTAGCATAAAATGGCCTTCTTCTTACCGTGCGCCTGAGCATAAGCACGGGCGAGCAAGAGCCAGTGGCCCAGCCGCTCCTTGTCAGCCATTGAGGTGGAAAACGCCAGGGTCACATAGGCGGTTTCCAATTCCCCTTTGTCCACAGCCTGCTCGAAGACCGGGGCATCATCCTGACCGGCCAGAGAGAGCAAGGCGATAGCCCCGTTAATAGCCTTGGGCTTGAAAGCCAAGAGCGGGTCAGATTCCGGGTAGAGCTCGAAAGGTCTGTATAGATGCCAGTAATGGAGCCCAAGGTAAACAACTCCCACCAGGAGCAGGATGCCAAGTATTATTAGCAGAATTCCCAGGGCCCTCTTGCGTTTTTTAAACATTATTTGACAAACCTCTGGATGTTAGCCTTGGCCTTTTCCTGCTCAAGCCACTCCCGGAATTTCTGCTCCCGAAAGGCCCTTTTCATTTCCTCCGAAAGGGGGTGATTCGGGTCTTTCTCCAGAACTTGGATGATGTGGTATCCGAAGTAGCTTTTTATCACCCCGCTAATCTGCCCGGGCTCAAGGGAAAAGGCCGCATCTTCCACCTCTGGGGGCAATGCTGAGAGCCCCTTGGGGAAGAACCCCAAGTCCCCACCGCTTTCCCTGGTGAAGTTATCCAGGGAGAATTGCCTGGCGAGCTGGGCAAAATCCTCCCCTCTGCGTAACTTCTCCAGGACCTGGTTGGCTTCCTCCTCTGAATTCAAAAGGATATGGCGTGCGTGAACTTGCTCCATCGTCTCAGGAGGGGGTGGAACCACCTTTTCAAAGAGCTTCTCGCTTAAGAGTTGAGCCCTCGTCATCTCCCGGAATTCTTCCCAGGTAAGGTTGTTAGCATCCAGCCACTTTTCCAGGCTTTCCCGTCCCCCTCCTTCTTGGATGCTCTTCTGAATGTGGGCTTCCAGCTCTTCATCGGTTACGGTGATGCCCATCCGGGCAGCGGCTTGTTCCATAATGACCTGGTCTATAAGTCCTTCCAGCACCTGGCGGCGCACTTGGGCCATCGTCTTTTGGCCTTCTTCGCTCTGCAAGTCAATCCCTTGGCTGGCGAAAGCCTTCTCGAACTGGGTTACTCGCTTTTCCAGGGTCTTGACATAAATAGGCTGACCGTTGACTAGAGCGGCTACTTCTCCAGAAGGCGAAGGGGTGGGGCTAGGGATAGCTTCAGGGAGGGTAGGCGTAGCGGGTGGAAGCGTCTTTTCCGCACAGGCAGAGGCGAGGATGAGCAATATAAAGAGCACAGGGAACAATCTTTTCATAACCTCGGGCTCCTCTTCTGAAGTTGCTTTTGGGCGATGGCAAAGCAATGGCTGGAAAGAGAATGTGACTTTATTATACAGGTAGAGATGATTTTATGCAAACTTGTCAATTTCCCTTGACAAAAGCGCAGGAACAGGTATAATTGGTTAGCCGCTAGGAGGTAACACTTACCCTGGGGCTTGGTTCCCCATATCTCACCGGTAACGTGTTAATGTGGGATCAGGATACCGCCAACCTTGTGTTGGCGGAGCATCAGGGTTTCTATCCGAGCAAAAGCCTGCGCTGGAGAGCGCAAGCTCTTCGATAATTGGGAGGGGAAAGGAGATGTATGCCGTAATAGAAACCGGAGGCAAGCAATACAAGGTTTCTGAAGGTATGGTCATAGAAGTCGAGAAGCTGCCCGTAAGCGTAGGGGAGGAAGTTGAGCTCGATAAGGTTCTTATGGTGGTGGATGATAACGGTGTCCGGGTGGGGCAGCCTTTCCTTGAAGGGGCTAAAGTTAAGGCTCTGGTGCAAGCTCAGATAAAAGGCCCTAAGATTATCGTCTTCAAATATAAGCCCAAGAAGCGATACCGCCGTAAGAAGGGACACCGCCAGCTCTACACCAGATTGCTGATAAAAGAGATTATTGCGTGAAGGGGGTGAGTTAAGATGGCACATAAGAAGGGAGGAGGTTCCAGCCGTAACGGGAGAGATAGCCACTCCAAGCGGCTAGGGGTAAAGCGTTATGACGGCCAGCTTGTGAGGGCCGGGACGATTATCGTCCGGCAGCGGGGCACCAAGATAAAGCCCGGTAAGAATGTAGGTGTGGGAAACGATTACACCCTCTATGCCCTCATTGACGGCTTCGTGAAATTTGAGAAAGCGGGCAAGAGGAAGAGGGTTAGCGTCTATCCGATAGCGGTGGCTTAACCGGCCTTTCGCTGCCTAAATCCTGAGCAAAGGAGTTGGTGTAGATGAAGAAGGGGATACATCCCAAGTTTTATACGGATGCCAAGGTTATATGCGCTTGTGGCAATACGTTTATAACGGGCTCCACCAAGAAAGTGATTAGGACCGACGTCTGTTCGGCTTGTCATCCGTTCTTCACCGGTGAGCAGCGTATCGTGGACACGGCGGGGCAGGTGGAGCGCTTTATGAGGAAGGTGGAGCGAGCTGAGGAAATAGCTAAGGCCCGGAAGGAGAGGGAGGAGGAGAAAGCCGCTGAGGAATCCCAGACAGAAAGCTGAGAGATGAGGGGACTTTCCAGATGCACCCTCGTTATGAAAGCGGATGGATTGAAGTAATATGTGGCCCGATGTTCTCCGGCAAGACCGAGGAGCTTATCCGCCGGGTAAAGCGGGCTCGCATTGCCAAGCAGAAGGTCCAGGTTTTCAAACACAGCCTTGATGACAGGTACGATGCTGAGAAGGTGACCTCCCACAGCGGAGCTGATATGGAGGCCATCCCGGTCCGGGAAGCCCGTCAAATCCTTGAGCTCTTGGAGCCCGATACCGAGGTGGTGGCCATAGATGAAGCCCAATTCTTCGACTGGGCCATAGCGGATGTATGCAATGAGTTGGCTGATAGGGGGATCCGGGTGATAGTGGCCGGGTTGGATATGGATTTCCGGGGGGAACCCTTTGGACCGGTGCCTTTGCTTATGGCCCAGGCTGAGCAAGTGGATAAGCTCCAGGCTGTATGTGTGGTGTGTGGTGCTCCCGCCACCAGGACCCAGCGGCTTATAAATGGACGCCCGGCTTCGTATAACGACCCCATTATAATGGTGGGAGCAAAGGAGGTGTACGAGCCCCGTTGCCGTCGGTGCCATAAGGTGTTCAAAAGTTGAAAATGGAGCGTGAAAGCTATGACTACATATGTTATCCTCTCCAAGGTCTCCACCACAGGCGCTAAAGAGCTCAAAAACCTGAGCGAGATGGAAAGGGAATTTGAAGAGCGCTTGAAGGAAACCTGCCCTGAGGTTAAGCGGGTTGCCAGTTATGCCCTCCTGGGAGCTTATGATTTCCTGCACATAATCGAAGCTCCTGACGCCTATTCGGCAGCAAAGGCAGCCCTTATCCTTAATTCCTTTGGAACCACTACAACCCAAACCCTCACAGCCATCCCCTTTAAAAAGTTCACTGAGCTGGTGGAGACCATATAATACCGGGCACTTTAATCAATGCTTAGGGTGTCCAAATACGAGAGGACAGGCAGTCGTGTCCCAGCTTGTTCAGCAAAAAGCGTCGAGTGGCTAGTTTGTCCATCACTTTGTAGGAGCAGTTTAAGGGTGAGTCTATACAAATGGGTTGTCGCACCCCCGCCCCCGCCACTGCACCTGGCTCGATTTCCTCACCTACCTCCTCTTGTGGTACAGGTCTTGTATAATCGGGGCATCACCTCCCCTGAAGAGGTGAAAGCCTTCTTAGAAGGGGAGGAGAAATTTCATAATCCCTTCCGTCTGAAGGGTATGAGTCAGGCGGTAACCCGGATACGCAAAGCCATCAGGCACGGTGAACCTATCGCCGTATATGGGGATTTCGATGTAGATGGAGTTACCGCCACGGCTATCCTTGTCGAAACCCTGCGGGCCCTTGGGGGACACGTAATCCCCTACATACCGGACCGGGTGCGAGAAGGCTACGGCCTTAACAAGATGGCCCTCCATTCCTTAGCCCACAAAGGCATAAAGGTCGTGGTCACAGCCGATTGCGGCATCCGTTCGGTGGAAGAAGCTAAATATGCCCGGCGGATAGGCCTTGACCTCATCATCACAGACCATCACTCCATAGGGCCGGAAATCCCCCAAGCCGTGGCCGTTATTAACCCCAAGCAGGAGGATTGCCTCTATCCCTTTGGAGAATTAGCAGGGGTGGGGGTGGCATTTAAACTGGCCCAAGCCCTCCTCCTGAGCAACAGCCAGGTCCCCCTGAAGGCTCGCTCCACGGCTTTGGAAGAAGAAGCATTCTACGACTTGGTAGCTTTGGGCACGGTGGCGGATATGGTGCCCCTCTTGGGGGAAAACAGGAGTATGGTAATAAAGGGGCTTAGGTGCCTCAATTCCCCCAGACGCCCAGGCATAAGGGCGCTTATGCAGGTGGCAGGGTTAGCTCCTGGCAGCGTTGATTCCACTGCCATCAGCTTCATCCTGGGGCCTCGGCTGAATGCCCCGGGACGCCTCTCCAGTGCTATGCTCAGCTTGCGCCTCCTTATGTCCCAGGATGAAAGGGAGGCCCTGGAACTTGCCCGCCAGCTTGATCAGTGGAACCGCCGTCGCCAGAAGCTGATGAACCAGGCCTTGGAGAAAGCCCGCCAGAAGGCCCTGGATGAGATGGAGAAGAGGATGGTGATTCTGGTCGCCGATAGGGAATTCATCCCTGGCATCGTGGGGTTGGTGGCCAGCAAGCTGGTGGAGGAATTCTACCGCCCGGCAATCGTGATGGAGCTGGGCCCGGAAAGAAGCCGGGGTTCCGCCCGGAGCATCCCGGAATTCAACATTACCGCAGCCCTGGACCAATGCGCCAGCCTCCTGCGCAAATACGGAGGACACTCGGCAGCGGCAGGGCTCACGATTGATACCCACAAACTCCCGGAGTTCCAGGAGCGCATCGAGGAGATTGCTGAGCAAACCCTGGGGGCATTGGATTTGAAGCCCACCCTTTTCATTGATGCCGAAGTGTCCCTGGCCAAGTTGAATTGGGATGTATATTTCCACCTGAGCAAGATGGAGCCCTTCGGCTACGCAAACCCAGAGCCCCTTTTCTTAAGCCGAGGGGTCAGGGTCCAGAGTTCTAAACTGGTAGGGGAGGATGCCAATCATCTGAGGTTAACCCTCGCTGATCCCAAAGGCTCTAGGCTCTGGAATGCCATCGCTTTCAAGATGGGCGATAGAATCTCTTCCCTTGGGGATTACGTAGATGTAGTGTACACCTTGAAAGCCGATAACTGGGGTGGGGAGAGACGGTTGCAGCTCTGTGTAAAGGATATACGTCCCTCAGAAGTATGAAGTGTTTTTCTGGATGGCAGCTTTGCCACTGCCCAGTGGAACCACCTAAAGCCCTATTTATGGGGTTGTAATGTGTGTAGCACGGGCACTCTATGCCTGTGCCTAACTTAACAGCATCCCGAAAGGGAGAAGGAGGGGGATTTATGGAAGAAAGTTCCTTATCAATCTTGGTGAAGGTGCTGTTTGTGTTCTTCTTCATTGGCCTCAATGCCTTCTTTGTAAGTGCGGAATTTGCTTTGGTGCTGGTGAAAAAAGCCGCCCTTGAGAAGAAAGCTCGTGAGGGCAATCGTGCTGCTCTTGCGGCGGTTCGTTTCCTCAACAACCCCGACAGGTTTATTGCCACCGTGCAACTGGGGATAACTATGGCCAGCCTTGCCCTCGGCTGGGTGGGAGAGGAAACCGTTGCCTCTTTGCTCATCCCTCCCCTCGCAGAAGCCTTGGGGAAACTGGGCATTCCGATAGCCCACGGCGTTGGCCTTATACTTTCCTTCGGCACCATTACCTTCCTCCACATAGTCCTGGGCGAACAGGTGCCCAAGAGCGTGTCCCTCAGGATGCCCGAAAGGATAGGGCTCCTCTCGGCTCTCCCCATTCACTGGTTCTATATGGCTTTTCGCCCCTTCATATGGCTGCTCGACCGAAGCACGGCGCTGGTGCTCAGGCCCTTTGGTGTTCCCGTAGGGACAGAGATTCGTTCGGTGCATACCGTTGAAGAGCTCCGGATGCTGGTTAAGGAGAGCTACGAGAGGGGCTTGCTGGAGGAAATGGAGGAGGAATTGCTCTCCCGGGTGTTTGACTTCGGTGAGCGGACGGTAAAGGAGGTGATGATACCCCGGACGGAAATCGTGGGCATAGAGGCCGATGCCACCATAGCAGACTTCCTGCGGGAGTTCAAACGCTCCCGCCATGCCCGCTACCCTGTCTATGAGGGCAATCTGGATAACATCATAGGCTTTGTGGCCATAAAAGACGTGCTGTTGAACATAAACGAGTCCCTGGAATGCTTCCAGAAGAAAATGCGAGATTTAGTACGCCCTGCTTACATCGTCCCTGAAAGCAAGTTTGTGGATGAGTTGCTGGTGGAGATGCGAACCCATCACCTTCAGATGGCGGTGGTCATTGATGAATACGGTGGCACGGCTGGGTTGGTAACGTTAGAGGAGCTTCTGGAAGAGATAGTGGGGCGGGTCAGCGATGAAACAGCAGTGGAACAGCTGCCGCTGGAACAGGTTGACGAAGGGGTTTATTACGTGGATGCCAGGCTGCGGGTTGATGAGCTTAACGAAGAATTGGGGTTGAACCTGCCGGAGGGGGAGGATTACGAGACCCTTGCTGGCTTCATATACACCCGTTGGCAACGCATCCCCAGGGAAGGGGAGGAATTTCGCTATAACAACCTGCTCATAACGGTAACCGAGATGAAAGGCCCCAGGATTGTGAAGGTCAGGTTAAAGAAGTTGCCGAGCTGAGGGCCTTCTTCTCATCCCAATCCTTTGGGAAAGGCAAGGTCAGCCTGTAGGTTCGGATGGGCTTGTCGAAGCCTTTGATGATAAGAGGGTGGGGGACAGGATGTAGAGGGAAGTGCCCCTTCACCAGGTTGTAAGTGGCCTCATCCATAAAGATTTCCCCCGTCACCTTCCCCCTGGCTGAGAGGCGGGCCGCCAGGATTACAGGAGCCCCCGCTATGGCGTGCTCAAAGCGAGTTGTATCCAGAGCTACAGGCCCGGTGCTTATCCCGATGCCGATGCCCATCTCTTTGATTTCGGGGTACCTCTGTTTCCATCGGTCGGCCAGGTACTGGAAAGCCTGCTGCATCGCTATTGCTGAATTGATGGCCGCTTTGGGGTCATCAAAGATGACGAGAACCTGGTCACCGGTGTATTGCTTGACGGCGCCTTGCCTTCCCACCGCCTTTATCATCTCCAGGTAGAACTCCCGTAGGAATCGAAGCATCGAACGAGGCCCCAGAACCCCAGCCAATTCCGTAGAGGAGTGGATGTCCGCTATCAGTACGGTAAGCGTCTGTTCGGTCTTGAGTTCCATAGCCCTCTCGGGGAGGGAGGCAAGAAGCTGGGAGAGGGGTGAATAACGGGCGTTTTCCTCAAGGGCCCTCTTGATGTCCCTTTGCAGGCGCTCGTTCCTGGTTTGCACCAGTTGTTCGGTGATGGAGGGGAAGCGTGAGGTTACTTCATCGAAATCCGCTTTGTTCAGGCTCAGGAGTTTAACGTGGGTGCGGGCCACCACCGAGGCGGTTCGCAGAGGGGTGTCCTCCAGCAGGGCTATCTCCCCAAAGTAATCCCCTTCTCTCAGGATGGCAAGGGTTATCTTGTTGCCTTCCACGTCCTGGGTATATACTTCGGCTTCGCCTTCTTCTATGATGTAGAAGGTGGAGCCTTCCTCGCCCTGCTTTATGATGGATTCCCCGGCCTCATATTCCACAGGGGTCAGCCTTTCGGCAATCTGGAGGCGCTGCTCAAGGGATAAGCCCTGAAGGAAGTAAACCCGGTCGAGGACTTTCAAGGCAGGGGTGGCCATAGCCTTCTGCACTATTTCCAATTGCACCCTCGCATCCTCGTAATCGGGCTTAATATTAAGGGCCTTGCTGAAAGCCTCGGCTGCCCTGTCGTATTCCCCCAACACCTTGTGCACCATCCCTATATTGTAGTAATGGTGGGGGTTATAGGGTTCGAGGGCCAAGGCCCTTTGGAAGCACATTAACGCCCTGGCGTATTCACCTTCCTCATAATAGGTGATGCCAAGCTGGTTGTGGGCATCTATAAAGCTTGGAGCCAGGTTGATGGCTTCCTTCAGGGCTTCGACAGCTTTCTGGCGCTCTCCCAGTTGTCTGTATATCCAGCCGAGTTCGTAATAGGCGAAGACGAGGTTTGAATCCAGCCGTAAAGCCTCCTCCAGATGCTCTGCCGCTTCAGCCAGGTCGCCCATCAGCTCGCAAGCCATACCCCATACCAGCTGGAAGGTGCCTTCTGCCTTCGGGGTTTGAGCTACCTCGGCCTTCAGCCTGCGCATTTCCTCATTGTCGAACAGGATGTTGGTCAAACAGCGGGCAGCCAGCCACAGGCGATTGTAGTTTTCGCCATCCTGTACGACATCCCAGTAGACGAGGGATTTCTCGGAGCTAATGCCGAAGAGCAGGACGGCGGTTCCGGACCAATGAGCCAGGTCTTCGGGGGTGGTGAGGTACCAGGAGATGGGTTCCCCTCGCTTCAGGAGCCCCGCCGCAGCGAAGTACTCCCGCACGGCGTGGTGCATAAACCCCACCGCTGTCCTGTCCCGGGAGAGGCGTATCAGTCCGCTGTAGATGAGGCCCTCGAAAATGTCCTGCGCCGAGGCCCTTATGGACATCCCAAAGGTTGTTTCCCTTATCAGCCAGTAGGCTCTTTCCCGGTTTATGACCTCGGCCTTCTCCCGCTGCATCGTCAGGCCCAGGTAAGCGAGGGCTTCCCGGCTTATCTCCGCCGCCACCTTGCTCTTGGAACGCCCGAAGAGCATCCACCACTCGGTTTCCGTGCGCCGGAGGAGGTTCTCGGTGAAGCGCTGGAAGAGGATGCCCTTGTTGTGAGGGAGGGGGCTTTCCTTCTCGGTAGCCACTTTGGTAAACATATACAGAGCCAGGGGGTTACGGCTCAATTCCCTTAACAGCGGGTCTTGACGGATTTGCTCGGCAAGCCTCTGGCCTCTGTGCTCGCCCAGGTAAGCTGTGGCATATCGCTCTATATCCTCATCGCTGAGCTCGTTGAGGACCACGACGGGATAGCGGGAGAGCAAATCCTCTTCATAGAAGCGGCTTGTGATTATGAGGTAATGGTCCTTATAGCGATACAGGAATTCCTCCAAGACAGGGCGGTTCTCCGGAGGCATCTCGTTCAATCCATCGAGCATAATCATAAATCGCAGGCGGCGGTCCTCAATTATATCAGAGACCTCCGGAGCCATAGAGAGGACTTTTCGCAACTCCTCCTTGCTCTTTATCTCCTGGACGCCGTGGGACTGGAATTGTGACCATATCACTTCTTCCACATCTCGGGTACGGCGTAGCTGATGGAGCCGCACAAATATGGGTATCACAAGCTGCTTTCTGCGGCTATCCTCATCCCAGCGGTCGGCTGCCTCCCGGGCCAGGCTCCAGGTCAGGTATTTCAGGACCGTGGTCTTGCCGGAGCCTGGCTCCCCCAGGATGACGATTTGCTCCTTTTGCTTCACCAACGATATAACATCCTTAGCCTCATCCCCCCTTTCCTTGGCCTTAGGGAGGAAGGCTTGCAGGAAGGCTTCCCTCCAATCGGTGGCTTTAAGGCCGGTAAGGGGGGTGGCTCTAAGGGGCACGTACAGTTCGCTCCACACTGAGAAATCGGGGTCTTCAATAATGGACTGGAGGTAGCGTCTCAGGGGGGGCAGTTTGACCCGGCGGATAACCCCCGAGGGGGTGCTCTCAAAGCGGAAGAGCATCCCCTTCCAGGCCCAGAAGTCAGGGGCCTCCTTCGCCATCTTGTTGATGAAGTCGCTGGTAGCCCAGAGCACGATGGGCTGGCGGATGAGGGTAGTGGCATCACGGAAGAGGTTGAGCCAGAGGAGGAATTTCTCCTGTTGCTCCTCATTGTACTTTTCCATTCCGTAGACGAAGAACACGATGTTATCGTATCGGCCCAGGAGCTCCAAATCCTTGAAGCCTGCCCGGTCGGTGAGGTTCCTAAGCACTCGGACGAGGTTCAGGTCTTCTTCGGTGACTTCCACGGGGTAGAGGTAGATGTTCATCTGGCGGAGTTGCTTTTCAAAATAGCGGAAGAGGCGCTCACGTAACTCCAGGTCATCACATTCCACAGTGGCGATGCCACCCCATTTGCTAAGGCGGAGCATAGAGAGGAGGAGCTTGACCTGCTCTGGATAGCGACGGGCTATCTCATCATCTAACTCCTCGCTCGCTTTCCTCTCCTGCACGGGTAATTGGGGCTGTACCACTTTTATGTCGGCCACTGTTTCCTCCTTCCCACCATAATCTCCCTGAACCATAGGGGTTCCCTTTGCATCTACAGCATACCTCGCTCTTGCAGGAGGAGTTCGACGATGGGGTGTACATCGTACCAGTAATTGCCATTGGAATATTCCAGCACACAGAGGGATTGCAGGTATTCCCAGGCATTTTCAATGTCGTGGCATTCCTTCTGGGCGTGGATTTTCTTCAAAGTGACGTAATCGTTGTGTCCGAGACGGCGGGAGAAATCCTTCTTGAACTCATTTATAACCCAATCCACGACGTTATCGTTTATGCGAGGGATGTTAAAGGCAGCGCAGTAAAGGCAGCTATCCTGCACCATTTTGATGAGGTGGCGGGCCACTCCCCCGCTGGCTAAGGCCAAACGGCGGGCTGTCCCTTCTTCGAAGAGCTCAGGCGAAACCCGTCGGTAAATCATCTCCTCCAGTTTGCTCACACCCCTCTCGTTAACCTTACGGGCTTCCTTCTCGTAAACCTTGAACATCGGCACCGGATATGCTTTATAAGGCTCCAGAGCCGGGGAATCGGCCAGTTCATACATCAATGAGACGGGAGCGGTGTAGATGGCCATACAATCGAGCAGCGCCAGGAAGGGGCCTTCTTCCTTGAAAACCTGGAGGGCTTCCATCCGAGGCAGTTTGTCCAAATCGTCTATGACGATGAGCACATTCTTGCCGCTCGTCTCCTTCACCCGGTTGATTATGTTATTCACGAGGTCTCGTAAGTCAGGGGCCCTCTTCTTGATGCGGATGCGGGCTTCCTCGACTTTCTGGCCCGTGCCTTTCACGTTAATGCCTATCAAAGTCAGGAGGTTTAGGAGCTTCCCCAACCCGCTCCCCGTGCCAACTTCTATGTCGGCTTCCAGGGTCTTGCGGGTGAAAATCTCCACTTCCTTATTTATCCAGTCTGAAATCTTCTGGATGTCCTCTTCGGGGAAGGCGATGTCAAATTCCTGGAGTTTGTTGTAGATGGCCACCACCACGGAGAAAGCGATGTCGGTGTAATCCACACCTTGCAGGTCCAGGATCTCGTTTATGGAGTAGGAGACGACGAAGAGGTTATCTCTGGTCTCCTGGTCCTGCTCTATCTCTCTCACCAGGCGGTTGAGTTCTGTGGATTTACCGCAGCCCACATGCCCCGAGAGGAGGAACTTGGTGACGAGTCCCCTCTCAGCACCCCACCTTATCTCCTTCTTGAGCAGCTCCAGACGGGAACCTTCGTCATCTCGAGAGACGTAGAAATGGTCGAGTTGTTTATCGTGGAGGGGCATCCTGTAGTCTGTGTTAGCATAGGCATCCACAAAATTCCTGGCTGCAAACGGATAGACATTAGCTTCCATTACTTGCCCTCTCTAAAGGTTTTGTTCACACCTAAACACCCGGTTGTGAGCTCCTTTGGAGCTTGAAAGGCGAGGGAGCGCATTTTATCCCGGTGTGTGCTTGCGCCAGTGAAGTTCCTGCTAAAGATGGCTTGCTCTTATCAGCATATAACAAATTTGGCTAATTGTCAACGTGGAGGGTGTTGAAAAACTCCTTAACCTGCCCTCGCCGGAGCGAAGTTGACAACCTCCTCCACCCGGTGTATAATTAGCTTGCGCAGCAATTGAGCGCCAAGCGGTTTTAGCATCGTGGTGGTTATCTTTGCTGCGCAATCGGTAAATTTCGGAAGGAGGGCGTTATGTTTCTCCCTGTTTTCACTTATCAAGGTGGTTATCTTCTCCACAGGGGGATGGTGCGCCCACTTCTGTTTAATTTATGTTAAGTAACGAGCCTGAGCCGTGGGCGCACCAGCGCCCACGGCTTTTTTAATCCCCAAAATCCCTGAAATCCAAAAGGCCGTGGGCTTCCTCCACGGCCTTTTTAAGTTAAGGCGCTGTTTCTTCAGCAGCATTGTCCCCGAGGAAACAAAACCTTTTCCGGAGGTTAGACTGATGAGCGTGCGTGTGAAGCCCAAAAGCCACTACGCTTTGGAGGTCATCAACGTCACCAAGAAGTTCATAACCGGTAGCCCGCTACCCTGGGGAGCTAAACGAGAGGTGCTGGCCGTTAACAACGTCTCCTTCACCGTGAGGCCAGGTGAAATCTTCGGGGTGTTGGGGCCTAACGGTTCCGGCAAATCCACCTTGGTGCGCCTGATAGCCACCCTCCTCATCCCGGATTCAGGCACCATCAAGGTTTTCGGCTATGATGTACGCAAAGAGGAGCAGATTGTGAAATGGCTCATAAACCGGGTCTCGGTAGAGGCCTCCTTCTTCAAAAAGCTCTCACCTATGGAGAACCTGCTCTATGGGGCCAGGCTATACGGGTTAAATGGCAGGGAAGCCCGCTCCCGAATCCTGGAAATCCTCATCCGCCTGGGATTAAAGCGGGAGGAAATCTTCCAGCCGATGGAGGAGATGTCACGGGGGATGCAGCAAAAGGTAGCCCTGGCCCGTGCCTTCCTCTCTAACCCCTCCCTGCTGCTCTTGGATGAGCCTACCACAGGGTTGGACCCCCGCTCCAAGCGGGAGGTTCAGGCTCTGGTGAGGGAGCTACGGGAGGAACACGGCACCACTATCTTGCTCACCACCCACGATATGGTTGAAGCCGACACCCTCTGTGATCGGGTGGCAATCCTGGATGAAGGGCGCATCGTGGCTATGGATGAGCCCCGCAAGCTGAAGGAGAAGGTAGCTTCCAATGGCTCTGAACCGACCCTGGAGGACGTCTTCATAGCCCTTACGGGTAAGCGGTTAGAAGGAGGATGACTTTAACCAGGTTTTCTCAGACGGCAGCTTTGCCACCGTCTGGGAAAACCCAGTTCTTTACCGGGAGGGAAAGACCTATGTGCATCCCATATCATCTGAGGGCAACTTATGCCTTTGTGGAACGAAATTTTAACCTGGTTAAGCGTTACTGGGGCTGGGAGATAGTGTGGTTGACTTATTCCATCGCCAACACCTTGGCTATCACCTACATAGGGGCAGGGGTGGAGAAGATAAGCGGCAAGCCTTTCCAAGCCGATTACCTCATCCTCTATCTGCTTACGGGAGCTCTGGTTTGGCATTACCTGGCCCTGGTTTTCGACAACGTGAGCGAGATGATAGCTTGGGAGCGATGGGAGGGCACCATCGAATACACCCTTATGGCCCCCGTCCACCGCTTCGTGCATATGGTGGGAACTTGCCTGTTCTCCTTGCTGTACGGGGTCTTGCACACGGGCATAATCCTGGGGATAGTGAGCATCTTCTTCCACATTGACTTGAGCAAAGCCAACCTGCTGGGGGGAGGATTGGTGCTCCTGGCTGGAAGCATATCCTTCATCGGATTGGGCATCATCGGAGCGGTGCTGCCACTGCTGTTCCCGGAGAGAGGCGCTCAGATGACGCACGTAATCCAGGCGGTATTCCTGCTCATCTCGGGTATTTACTATCCTGTCGAGGTGCTGCCAAAATGGCTTCAGATGGCAGCTAGGTTCTCCCCGGCCACGTACGTGCTCTGCGGTATGCGGAGGGCTTTCCTAGAAGGGGCTTCGACTGCCGAATTACTGGGGATTGTAATCTTGTTAGGAACAATGGGGGTGGTCTTTCTGCCTCTGGGGGTCTGGATTTTCAGTATAGCTGAGGGATATGCCAAGAAGGCGGGTAAGCTCAAGAGGAGCGGTTAGGAAACAATAACCTCCTGCAAGCCATCAGGCCTGCGGGAGGTTATCAGCCTTCATCCTCATCGTCCGCTTTGTATTTCCAGGCCCGCCCTCGCCGGAACGAGAACCAGGCCTTAAGGTCAGCTCCTTCACCCTTGCGGGCGAAGATGAGGTAGCCGGTATGAGCCACCATCCTATCATCGGGGCGGAGGCGCTCGGCCACAACCTTGTAGGGACGGAGCAGTAATTCTTCCACTTCTACGTCCACGAATCCGTGCTCCGAAAGCCCTTCCAGCAGGTTTACCACCTGGTTAGTCGTGGGGACCAGGGCGCCGAAGAAACCACCTGGCTTCAGGGCTTCCCTGGCCTGGGAGAGATATTCCCAAGGGGTGCGCAGGTCGAGGAAGAGGGCATCGGCATCCTTCTCGTCAAAGCCTTCGGCAATGTCCCGTTCCTTAAGCTCCACATAATCCAGCACTCCTGCCCGTTCCAAGGTATGGCGGGCCAGCCGGAGCATTTCAGGCCTGATTTCGTATGAGTAAACCCGTCCGGTGGGCATCACTGCTCTGGCAAACACCAGTGTTAGAGCCCCGCTCCCGGTGCCTGCTTCCACTACCCTCTTACCAGGCATCAAATTGAGCCGCAGCAGGATGTAGCCTGCATCCTTGGGGTAGATAATCTGGGTGATGCGAGGCGTGGCCTGGATAAGGTCAAGGGTGGAAGGTTCGAGCACGAGGAACTTGCGCCCTAAGTGGGTCTGCACCTCTCGGCCCAGGGGTTGACCGATGAGGTCATTATGGGGGATTATGCCGTAATGGCTTTCAAAGCGTTTGCCGGAGGTAAGGCGTATGAGGAAGCGCTTGCCTCTCTTGTCCAACAGGAGGATTAGGTCGCCTTCCTTCGCTTCCCTCACCATCTTTCTCCTTAATCGTATTTGTGCGGCGGCGAAAGCCGCCGCACAAATACAACCCTATTCCCGCCCATACTTGTGCTTCAGGGCCGCCTGAGCTGCGGCCAACCGGGCGATGGGCACCCGGAAGGGAGAGCAGGAGACGTAATTGAGGCCCAGGATGTGGCAGAACTCGATGGATTCGGGGTCACCACCGTGCTCGCCGCAGATGCCAATTTCGATGTCGGGGCGCACCTTACGGGCTGCCTCCACGCACATCTTCATAATCTTGCCCACACCGTCCCGGTCGAGCACCTGGAAGGGGTTGGCCGGGATGATGCCCTTCTCCACGTATTGCAGGAGGAACTTCCCTTCGGCGTCGTCACGGGAGATCCCGTACACGGTTTGGGTCAGGTCATTGGTTCCGAAGGAGAAGAACTCAGCATACTTGGCGAATTCATCGGCGGTGAGGGCAGCCCGAGGTATCTCAATCATCGTGCCGAACTTGTAATCCACGGTGACGCCCTGCTCCTCCATCACCTGCTTGGCGACTTCTTCCAGGAGTTCCCTCATTATCTTAAGCTCATTGGCGTTGGCAGTGACCGGGATCATAATTTCAGGGTGTACTTCAACACCCTCCTTGGTCAGCTCACAGGCCGCCTCTAAGATAGCCCGCACCTGCATCTTGTTGATTTCGGGCCAGAGGATGCCCAGACGCACGCCCCGGAAGCCGAGCATTGGGTTAGCTTCCCGCATAGCAGCAACTTTGCGCAGGAGGGTTTCCTTCTCAGCCAGTTTGGCTTTGAGTTCCGGCTTCTCACCCTCATACTCGATGCGGGTGCGTAGTTCAGCAACCTCGGATACCAACTCCTCATATTTAGGCAGGAACTCGTGGAGAGGCGGGTCAATGAGGCGGATGATGACCGGCAACCCTTCCATCGCCTTGAGGATGCCTTTGAAGTCTTCCCGCTGGATGGGGAGGAGTTTCTCCAAAGCTGCCTCACGCTCTTCTTTGGTCTCGGCCAAAATCATCTGATGGACAATGGGCAACCGGTCTTCTTCGAAGAACATATGCTCGGTGCGGCAGAGACCAATTCCCTCGGCGCCAAAGGCCCTGGCCCGCTGCGCATCTCTGGGATAATCGGCATTGGCCCAAACGCCCAGCTTGCGGATTTCATCGGCCCAGGAGAGGAGGGTGAGCAATTCCTTCTCTTCCTCCAGCTTGGGCTCGATGGTGGGGATAGCGCCGATGAACACTTCACCGGTGGAGCCATCAATGGAGATAACATCGCCTTCCTTCACTATATGGCCGTTGACGCTGAAGAGGCGACGGCTGAGGTCAATGCGGATGGCCTCGCACCCGGCCACGCAGGGCTTGCCCAGACCACGGGCCACAACAGCAGCGTGGGATGTAGCGCCGCCGTGCTGGGTCAGGATGCCCTTGGCCTGAAGCATACCGTGCACGTCATCGGGGGAGGTCTCAGGGCGCACCAGGATGACGCTCTCCCCTTCTTTCCCGAGCTTCTCGGCGGTATCGGCATCAAATACGGCGATTCCTGTGGCCGCACCGGGTGAGGCATTAAGGCCCTTTGCCAGGAAACGCCCTTCGCTCCTGGCTGCATCCTTGGCTTTCTCATCAAAGCGAGGGTGCAGAAGCTGGTCTACCTGTTCGGGGGTAACCCGCATAATGGCTTCTTCCTTGGAGATGATGCCCTCGTTGACCATATCCACGGCAATTTTTACCGCTGCCTTGGCAGTGCGCTTACCGGTGCGGGTCTGGAGCATCCACAGCTTGCCCCTTTCGACGGTGAACTCCAGGTCCTGCATATCCCGGTAATGCTTCTCCAAGAGCTCCGCCACCTTGACAAATTGCTTGTAGACTTCGGGCATCTGCTCCTTGAGTTCGTGGATTTTCATCGGGGTGCGGATGCCGGCAACCACATCCTCGCCCTGCGCATTGGGGAGGTACTCGCCCCAGAGGATTTTCTCGCCGGTGGCGGGGTCACGGGTGAAGGCCACGCCGGTGCCGGAGTCATCGCCCATATTGCCGAAGACCATCGTGACCACGTTAACGGCGGTGCCCCAATCGTGAGGGATGCCGTGGAAGTTGCGGTAATCAACAGCCCGCTTTCCGAACCAGGAGTCGAACACAGCAGCGATGGCTTTGCGCAGTTGTTCGTAGGGGTCCTCGGGGAAATCTTCGCCGACGTGCTCCTTGTAAATCTTCTTGAACTCGGCCACCACTTCCTTGAGGGCCTCGGCATCAAGGTCGGTATCCTGCTTGGCGCCATACTTCTTTTTGATGCGTTCAAAGGCCTCGTCGAATTTCTCGCCGGGCACCTTCATCACGATGCGTCCGAACATCTGGATGAAGCGGCGGTAGGCGTCGTAGGCAAAGCGCTCGTTCTGGGTGAGTTCAGCCAAACCCTTGAGGGTTTCCTCGTTAAGGCCCAGGTTAAGGACGGTGTCCATCATCCCAGGCATCGAAACCCTGGCTCCCGAACGGACGGAGACCAACAGGGGGTTCTTGGGGTCGCCGAATTTCTTGCCGGTCATTTCCTCGACTTTCTTGAGGGCTTCCAGGGTTTGCTCCCACATCCCTTCGGGAAATTGCTTATTGTGTTTGAAATATTCGTTGCAGGCCTCGGTGGTGATGGTGAAGCCTGGGGGTACAGGGAGCCCGGCTCTGGTCATTTCTGCTAATCCCGCCCCTTTGCCGCCGAGCAGGTTGCGCATTTTCTCGCTGCCTTCGCTGAACATATATACCCACTTCTTAGCCATAGCTGCTCTCCCTCCTCGAAAGAGATTAGTTCTGTTAGCTTTCGATGGCAGCGTCGCTGCCGTCGAAAAACGGGTTGATGGCCTTTTAGCAAATCATTTGCTCAGGATTATAAAACCTTTCTCCGGTTTTGGCAACTTCTCCAAAGAAGGCCCCGCCTGCAAAAGGCGGGGCCCCTTTGCCTCCTTCTTGATAATGCTGAAATCCAGCAGCCTCACTGCTTGCCTTGAGCCCACTTCTCTGCCGGAGAGGGCAAACTCTTCCGCCAAAGGGTGGGAACCTGCTCTTCGGCCCTGGAATCAAAAACCCAAACCACTTCCCTATCTTGGTCGGTGGCGAATCCGCACCCGTGCCCCTATGCTGGTTGGGGATTTGCGTCTAGGGCGCCGGGAAGGTGTCTTCCTCTTGGTCTGGCGTTCGTGTGCCCTGGCTTCCTCGGGTGTCCAACCTTCCAAGACAGCCTGGCGGGAGAGCTTTATCTTGCCGTCCTTGTCTATGTCAATCACCATCACCATTATCTCATCGCCTTCCCTGACCACGTCCTCCACCCGGGATACCCGATAATCAGCTAGCTGGGATTTGTGGACAAGGCCCTCTTTCCCGGGGAGGATTTCCACAAAAGCTCCGAAATCAGTGATGCGGACCACCTTGCCCAGGTAGATTTTACCTATCTCCGCCTCCTCCGTAAGCCCTTTTATGAGCTGGGCTGCTTTTTCCGTATCAGCACCATTGGTCCCCGCTATGTAGATGGTCCCGTCATCCTCGATGTCTATTTGTGTCTTGGTTTCATCAATGATGTGACGGATGGTGCGACCACCAGGCCCTATCACCAGCCCTATCTTTTCAGGGTCAATCTTGAGCACGGTGATGCGTGGCGCATAAGGCGAGAGGTGAGAGCGTGGCTTGTCAATCACGGAGAGCATCTTGTCCAGGATGAAGAGGCGGGCTTCACGGGCTTGGGACAGAGCCTGAGCAATGATATCGTAGGAGATGCCGGGGATTTTTATGTCCATCTGGAGGGCGGTGATGCCATTCGCCGTCCCAGCTACTTTGAAGTCCATATCCCCCAGGTGGTCCTCCATACCCTGGATGTCGGTAAGGATGGCGTAGCGGTTGTCCTCTTTGACAAGGCCCATAGCTATGCCTGCCACCGGAGCCTTAATGGGCACCCCTGCATCCATAAGGGCAAGGGTAGAGCCACACACCGAAGCCATTGAGGTGGAACCATTGGAGGAAAGCACTTCCGAGACCAGGCGAATTGTGTAAGGGAATTCCTCCTCAGGAGGGATTACCGGCACCAAGGCCCTTTCGGCCAGGGCACCATGGCCGATTTCCCGGCGGCTGGGAGCCCTTATCGGTTTGGCCTCACCAGTGCAGTAGGGTGGGAAGTTATAGTGGTGGATGAAGCGTTTGGATTCCTCAGGTGTGAGGCCATCGAGGATTTGCTCCTCGCCATGCGTCCCCAAAGTGGCAATGGTGAGCACCTGAGTCTCACCCCTGGTGAAAAGCCCTGAACCGTGGGTGCGGGGGAGGATGCCAACCTCGCAGCTTATGGGTCGTATCTCTTTGAACCCTCTGCCATCGGGGCGCTTTCCTTCTTCGAGGATGCGTTTCCTGACCAGCGCCTTTAGGGTCTCGGTGAAGGCTTCCCTTATATCTTCAGGGGAATGCTCTTCGCCGAGTTCAGCCATCAATTCCTCCAACAGGGCATCGAGGGCTTCATTGCGCTCGGCCTTGATGGGGTTCTTGTCCAGCACCTCTTCCAGACGGCCATCGAGATAGGCAGCTACAGCCTGGCGGGTCTCTTCTGGCAATTCGTGGATAACCGGTTCCCTCTTCGGCTTGCCTACCTGCTCGGCCATTTCCCGCTGGATTTTGATGAAATCCTGTAAAGCCTTATGCCCCACCTTGATGGCCTCTACAATCAAATCCTCGGGGGCTTCCTTAGCCCCGGCTTCAACCATCAGGACGGCGTCTTCCGTCCCCGCCACTTTTATGTCAATGAGACTGTGCTCCATTTGGGAATTGGTGGGGTTGATGACGAATTCACCGTCAATGTAGCCCACTTTGACCGCTCCGATAGGGCCATTGAAGGGGATGTCGGAGATGGTTAAAGCGGTAGAGGCCCCTATCATAGCCGGTATGTCTAGGGAGTGTTCCCCATCAGAGGAAAGGGCGGTAATCACTATGTGGACATCGTTCCTCATACCCTTTGGGAAAAGGGGCCTTATGGGGCGGTCCACAAGGCGGCACAGGAGGATGGCCGATTCGCTAGGACGGCCTTCACGCCGGAAAAAGCTGCCGGGGATTTTCCCGGCTGCATAGAGGCGTTCTTCGAAGTCCACTGTCAGGGGGAAGAAGTCAATCCCCTCTCGGGGTTCCCTGGAAGCGGTAGCCGTAGCCAGTATTACCGTCTCTCCCCATCTTACGGTTACGGCTCCCCCAGCCTGGAAGGCGACTTTCCCCGTCTCGATGATGAATCTCTCACTGCCTATTTGGATTTCAAATGTACTGCTCATAATCGTATCCCTCCTCTAACCCTGCTCGCCTAGGAAATACGCAACACCCTTCGGCGAGGTCAGGCTTAGAGGCCAGGGACTGGAAAGCAACTCCTTGTCCTGAAACAAGGCCCTGCTTTCCAATTCCTGCGCCTCATTTCCCGACCTCGCCTGGTTTTGTAAGAGGAATGGCCCTTTACTTGCGCAATCCTAGGCGCTGGATTAAGTTTTTATAACGTCTATAATCTTTTTCCTGAAGGTAATTCAGGTAACGCCTCCTCCTTCCCACCAGCTTTAGGAGACCTCTCCTGGAATGCTCATCATGCTTGTGCACCTTCAAGTGTTCCACAAGGTGATTGATTCGTTCAGTAAGCAACGCTATCTGCACTTCGGGAGAGCCCGTATCGCTGGAATGAAGGCGGAATTTTTCTATTATTTCCTGCTTCTTCTGTTTATCCAAGGGCACTTCCTCTCCCTCCTTCGGAAACTCAAAATTTAGGCGGCTGAGAAGCAGCCGCCATAGCACTCTAAAATTCGCCTTCATTATAGCACAGTTTAGCCAGGGGTGCAAATGACGTTCGTGGATTGAGTCTGT